>SLLW01000315.1 GCA_007133875.1 Balneolales bacterium
GGTACGCAACCCGGGAAAATGCTTCGAATGAGGGAAAAGGGAATCAAAGGGCTAAATACCAGCAAACATGGCGACCAGTATGTGAGGGTGCATGTGTTTGTTCCGACGAATCTCACCGATGAAGAGAAAGAGAAAATCGAATCGTTTAAAGATGCCAGGAACTTTGACCCGTCGCTCCATAAAAACGCCCGCAATAACCTGTTTGAAAGGGTAAAAGCGGTCTTTTCCTGATTGTCCGTCCGGATATCAGACCAGCTTTTCACTTTTCTTAAGCGATTCATCCCGCTGCGCTGACCGGAACGCCTCCAGCCTGGCCGTCAATCCGGAATCGTATACAGACAACATCTGCACCGCCAAAAGGCCGGCATTTGTTGCGTTATCGATGGCAACGGTTGCCACCGGAATTCCGCGGGGCATCTGCACGATTGAGAGCAGGCTGTCCATACCTTTCAGATGGCGTGATGCCACCGGCACTCCAATGACAGGAAGTGTGGTATGTGCCGCAACCATGCCCGGCAGATGAGCGGCACCACCGGCCCCTGCAATAATTACGCCTATTCCGTTATCGCGGGCCTTACGGGCATAATTCGCCATATAGTCCGGCGTCCGGTGAGCCGAAACCACCTTTACTTCACAGGGCACATCAAATTGAGCACAAATTTCAGATGCTGCTTTCATGACAGGCCAGTCGGAATCGCTGCCCATAATGACGGCAACTTTGGGGATGGCAGCGGATGTATGCTCACTCGGTTTACTCATATCGATATTGATTGTGGTGCCCGTATCTCGTCAGGAGCAACAATATACGGGCTTCTTTTGATTTAGGGAATGAATTGATTACATGGCGATTTCATCCGCCAGTTGTTTCGCTTTTCGCTGTACCGATATGTGATCGTCTCCCAATAGGGTGATATGTCCCATTTTCCGCCCGGTCCGGCTCTCTTCTTTGCCATACACATGCAGATGGGCATCCTTGACAGACCAGAGCGGTGTGTCGCCATCTACGCGGGCCGGCCGATTATGAATACCGAGCAGATTTTCCATTACCGCCACCGGCCTGCGCATCTCCACCGAACCGAGAGGAAGGCCCAGAATCGCCCGGATATGATTTTCAAACTGGGAGGCAATGCAGCCCTCAATCGTGTAATGGCCCGAATTATGCGGACGCGGGGCGGATTCGTTAAGCAGCAGTCCGCCATCACTTTTCAGGAAAAACTCGAATGCAAACAGGCCGGTTCCGTCAATCGCCTCGGTGGCAGCGAGGGCCAAACTACGCGCCTCTTCCGCCACAACCGGATCGATTTTCGCAGGCGCGATAACTGTTTGACAGATATGGTTTTTCTGGATCGTCTCGCAGCAGGGATAGGCTACCGTCCCTGTATGATTCCGCGCAACCTGGACCGCCAGCTCTTTTTCGAATGCGATGAACGCCTCCGCTATAAGTTCCCGCCCCTGGTCGCCACCCAACGAGCGAATGGCTTCCGTAAACTGCTCTTTCGTGGATACCGTGACATTCCCATATCCGTCATACCCTCCCTTGGAAGATTTTAGCACAAATGGGAACCCGAACTCCGCTGCAAACTCCTTTAGGTCACCGGTATCCTCAATAATCCGGTAAGGGGTGACGGGGATTCCCGCCTTGCGAAAGGTCTCTTTCTCCAGCCACTTGGATTCCAGGCGTTGAAACGTGCCTGGAGAAGGGTAGATGGGCGTACCCGATTCTGCTTCAACGCGTTCCAGCAGGGCACCGTTCAGGAATTCATTCTCAAGTGTGACCACATCACACGATTTGGCAAATCGAATAAGGGCGGTTTCATCATCAAAGGTACCAGGGAAACGAAGTGGCGTCATCCACTCCAGGGGTTGCCGCGACGGATCATCCATACGTTTGGCGGATCCGGAATAAGCAGCCGTCTTCAGGCCCATGCGGAATGCTTCGGCCGCCGACATGCGGGCAAGTTGCCCGGCACCCAGAAACCCGATCGTCGTATTTGCAGAGAGAGAAATTGTCATGATCAGTCAAGAATAAAGCGGATAAATTGTCTATTTTAATACGATCCTGTAGAAATAAGGGACTTTGCCATCAAAAAAACAGAAACCGGCAATAAAAAATTTGTAGTAAATCCGTTATACGGATTAGTCCAAAAGAAATAAAACGTCCGAATGAATATCGAAAAAAAACTGGCACAATTGAAATCCCGTTATGAGGAGCTCGGTGTTGCCATGAGTGATCCCGCCATATATGACCAACCCAAAAAACTTACGGAAGTTTCCAGAGAACACAGCCACCTCAAATCACTGGTTGAAGATTACGAGAAATGGAAGCAGTTGAAGGATCAGGTAGCGGGCAACCGGGAGCTCATAGAGCAGAACGATGATCCGGAACTCACCGAAATGGCAAAGGCGGAACTGGCGGATCTCACCCGGGAGATGGATCGGCTTGAAGAGAAGATTCGTATGGAACTGATTCCGAAAGATCCGGAGGATTCCAAAAATGCCATTGTGGAAATTCGTGCGGGAACCGGCGGCGACGAAGCAGCGCTCTTTGCAGGAAATTTGTTTGAGATGTATCGCCGCTATGCCGACACCCGAAACTGGAAGCTGGATTTAATGGATCTGCACGAATCCGAACGGGGCGGGTACAAGGATATCGTCTTTAAACTGGTGGGAACGGATGTGTTTGCCGAAATGAAGTATGAAAGCGGCGTCCACCGGGTTCAGCGGGTTCCCGAAACCGAATCGCAGGGCCGCGTTCATACATCGGCGGCAACTGTTGCCGTACTGCCGGAGGCCGAGGAAGTAGATATCACCATCCATCCGTCTGAACTGGAATTTGAGGCATACCGGGCCAGCGGTGCCGGTGGACAGCACGTCAATACCACCGATTCGGCGGTGCGTATCCGGCATATTCCATCAGGGGTAGTCGTGACCTGTCAGCAGGAGCGATCCCAGCACAAAAACCGGGATAAAGCCCTATCCATGCTGCGTGCAAAACTGTATGAGCATGAACTTGAGAAAAAGCATTCAGAGCGTGCTGCCGAAAGGAAAAGTCAGGTTTCTACGGGTGACCGGAGTGCAAAAATCCGTACGTATAACTTTCCACAGGGGCGTTTAACCGACCATCGGATCGGCCTGACGTTATACAATCTGGATGCCATCATCAAAGGGGATCTGGGCGAAGTTATTGGTGCACTTCGGGTCCAGGACAACCTGGAGAGGATGGAAGAGATTGCCGGACACGAATAGTTTGCCAGTTCTGCAAGGGATAGCCTGACGGATGCCACCCGGTTCCGTCTCCAGCCAATTTGGTACCCGCATCACTATGAAATCTGGCGTAAGTGGCCGGGGTTACGGGATTCTATTCGTTAAGCGGCAGATATATCGAGAAAACCGATCCTTTGTTCTTTTCGCTCTCCGCTTCAATAGTCCCGTTCATCAGATGGACCATTTTTTGTGCGATGGTGAGGCCGAGGCCGACTCCCTCAAATTTTCGGGACATTCCGCTGCTTTCCTGCTGGAACTCATCATATATGTAGGGCAGGAAGGAGGGGGAGATTCCGACACCGGTATCCGTAACACGGATAACCCCGTACTTGCGATTTTTTTTGACATCGGTATCCACTTCCACAATAACCGAACCTTCTTCCGTAAACTTGATGGCGTTACCGATCACTTTCCGCATGATATGTCCGGTCATGCGCGGATCTCCAATCACCTGAACATCCGGGGTTTTTATGAGAAAATTCAATTCAAGGCCTTTGTCCCTGGCCTGATTCTGAAGGATTCCCACCGCTTCGCGTGCATCGATTTCCAGATTAATTGGCTGAGTGCTTATTTTATCCGGTTCCGATTCAAGAACCGAGAGGTCCAGCAGGTCTTCGATGGTTTGCAGCAGTCTTCGTCCGCCATCGTTGATGAAGGTGAGAAATTCAAGCTGCTCCTTCTCTTTGATCTCTTCCAAAAGCAGTGAAGAAAAACCGATGATGCTGTTGAGCGGTGTCCGAACCTCATGGCTCATATTGGCGAGGAAACTGTTCTTCAGGGCGTTCATCTCGTTGGCTCGGTTACGCTCGGTAATCAGATGATCCTCGTAACGCCGGCGCTCGATCTCAGCGGCAGCCCGATTGGCGAAAATCTGAAGAACCGGCTGCTGGATCTCCATATCCTGAATTTCATCACGATTCATCGCCATGATGATGCCGACGATCTCTCCGTTGGATGAGATGAGGGGGGTTCCGGAAAAACCCTGAATGTTGAGGCCGGTTAGTGTTTCATCGTTTGGATATTGTTGCTGGATATTTTTCTGAACTACCAGGGGCTTTTTACTGGCAAGTATTTTCTCGGCAGGGGTATTTTTGATGGAAAACGGCTTAAACTCGTACCAATCTGAATCTCTGCTTGCACTTGCAGCAATACTGCAAAGATTTGTCTCCTGTTCATTGATTTCGGCCAGGATACAGAAATCCATCTCCAGCATTTCAGCCAGTCGTTCGGTAAGACTTTGGAAAAAGACATGGCCTATTTCCCCTGAAGTTGCTCCTGCAATATTGAGAATGATATTTTCTGTTTTTCTTCGCTTGGTAATGTCCCGCATGATCACCAGAAAACCTTCCGGGACGTCCTGTTGGAGTTGATGTTCCAGCCTGGAGACTCTTACCTGGAGATAATTGGTGCGATTTGTGGTTCGTAACCGTGCCTCAAACTCAACTTCACTATGATCCGGGATTCGCTCCAGGTTCCAGTCAGCCGGTTTCCCGTCATCATCCGGATTGTACAATGGGAGCAGTTTCTCCACAGAGTTACTTGCGGCTTCACTGTATCTGGTTTCCAGCAGGCGTTCTGCCGACTCGTTCATGAAAAGTATGCCTTTCTCTTTGCCGGCCACTACAATAGCATCCCCAATACTCTGAAGTACAGAACCGAGCAAATGGGAACTGGAAGAGAGTTGCAGCAGCAGCTGGTGCCTCTGCAGTGCCAGCTCGATGGCATTATACAGCTCTTTTGGATTAAACGGCTTGATGAGATACCCGTAAGGCATACTCTTGCTGGCACGCTCAAACGTGGAGTTGTCGGTATGAGAGGTGACATAAATGACCGGAATTTTGTAGTTACGGTCAATCCATTTTGCCAGAACCACACCATCATTACCACCATAGAGTGCGATGTCCATCAAAACCAGATCAGGTACTTCCCTGGCAAGGGATGTACGGGTCTCCTCGGCGTCAATAGTGATATCCGTGACATCGTAGCCAAGTTTTTCCAGCCGAATTTTTAGATTTTGCGCAATGATGAGCTCGTCTTCTACGATCAGTATCCGCGCTCTGGCATCTTTTTCCTGAGACATGTTGATGAAGCGTGCTTAAACGTTTGGTGAGTCGGAATGTAAGCAATTACGATGAAAAAGTTATGATTTCATCTGTTTAAAATTTCTGATTTATAATGTCAGATAGAATGACATGACCGTTTTTAATCATACTCTTGTGTGTCGGAATTATGGCCCGGTCATGGTCATTTCATGTGTTTAAAAATTTAGATTAAGCGGACACATGCAATTCCATGACCGGTTTTAATCATGCGCCCGTGTGTCCCGGCGCCAGCCCGGTCATGTTCATTTCATATTAAAACGGATCGCCACACAGCTCCCGTTATCTGAAAAACGCACCTCATCTGCGAACTCTTTCATCAGCCAAACCCCGCGGCCGCTGGTTTTATGAAGGTTTTCTTCCTTTCTGGGATCCGGAATACTTTCAGGGTTAAATCCCTTTCCCTCATCACGAACCGTTAATAACAGAGAATCGGAGTCCAGCTGAGCTGTAACTTCTACGGATTTTGCAGGATCCTGGCGGTTTCCATGTAATATCGCATTGGTAATCGCTTCGGAAAGAGCCAGCATTATACGATGTTCCGTTTCGTTGTCACAGCCGATTCTGGATGCAATATTATGTACAAATGTGGTAACCCGGTCAATCTCTTCAAGATCCGAAGCCAGGGTCAGTGTAGTAGTGTCGTTCATATATGTAAAAAAAAGGTTTTCCGGAATATACCAAGAGCCAAAGAAATTGAAAGCTTTAACTGTTTATTTGCATCAAATACTTGGCTTTTCGATATTATCCCGATACCTGCATTAATGTGACAGGTTGCGGTGCAGTACAATTTGGCCTGCCCATTTTATATGAGCCACGTAAATGGCATGATTTTGTTATGAGACTAAACAGTAATGTACTTATCCTGAATCAGGACTACCAGCCTCTCAGTGTCTGTAATGTCAAGAAGTCTATGTTGCTGCTTTTATTGGAAAAAGCGGAGTTGCTTCATGATTATCCACTGAAAAAAATCCGCACCATCAAAACGGAATTTGATTATCCGTCGGTGATCAGGCTGCGGAAATATGCGCGCATTCCTTACAAGAACATTGTTCTGTCCCGAAAAAATATTCTCAAACGTGATAACAATCGCTGTGTTTACTGTGGCTCATCCGATCAACTGACAATCGATCATGTCATCCCCAAAAGCAGGGGCGGTGGTGACAGCTGGGAGAATCTGGTTTCCGCATGCTCTTTGTGTAATCATAAAAAGGGGAACCGAACTCCGAGAGAAGCAGCTATGAAGCTGCGCTCCAAACCGTTTCGCCCGAATCACATCATTTATCTGCGGGATTTTTACGGCAATGTCGACGACAGCTGGAAGCCGTATCTCTATTATTAAGAGCCTTTGAGTTACTACCCCAGGCATCATTGAAACGATGCGAATTTTGCACTAATTATTTGTAACTTCCTCTCTTATGTATTGTATATCGGCAGGGTTTTGGATGGTGTGCCTTATCTCAAGGTAAGGACCTGCAATCTCCCGGCATCGAATAATGATACCAGTTTGATCACGGTAATTTGGCCACGGTCACGGTTAATTGGCCACGGTACCCCTCCGGTATGTGATAATTCATCGTTTTTTAGTGGTATCTCACAGAGCATGAACTCCATTCAAGCGATTGGGAATTATAACTTAAATTATTACGAAACAAGCAGATAAAGCAGATGCGAGTATTCAAGTTTGGCGGGTCGTCGGTTGGCACCCCCGAAAGAATCCGGGATATTGTTTCCTGGTTTCCGGAAGCTGTAGAAAAGGAAAATTGTCAGGCTGTTATTTTTTCGGCGTTCCAGGGTGTAACCGACCTGTTGATATCTATGGCGGAACGGGCTGGAAACGGCGATGACTCATACACCACAGATCTCGGCACGATGGAGGCGCGTCATATTGAAACTGTACGGGCGCTGCTCACCACCTCCGAGCAGAGCCAGGCCATTGCCGGTGTGAAATTTATGCTCAACGACCTGGAGGACATCCTGCAGGGGGTGTTTCTGGTCAAGGAATTGACACCCAGAAGTCTCGACTTTATCACAAGTTTTGGGGAACGCCTTTCCAACTACATCATACATCTGGCATTTCGGCGTCATGGCATTGACTGCGATTACCTGGATGCCCGCACGGTTATGGTGACCGACGACCAGTTCGGAAATGCCGAAGTGGACATGGAGAAATCCATTGCCAATATTCGGACCCATTACGCATCACGTAAGAAATTGCAGGTGGTTACCGGTTTTATTGCGGCCGACCCGAACGGTGTGACCACAACGCTTGGGCGGGGCGGATCCGATTACACCGCATCCATTTTTGCAGCGGCTCTTGATGCCGAAGAACTTCAGATCTGGACAGATGTTGACGGCGTATTAACGGCCGATCCCAGAACGGTCAAGGAGGCTTTTTCCATGGATGTGCTCTCCTACGAAGAGGCCATGGAGCTCTCCCATTTCGGGGCGAAAGTCATCCACCCGCCAACCATTGAACCAACCATGCGGAGAAATATTCCCATCCGCATTAAAAACACATTGAACCCCTCGTTCCCGGGAACCATTGTTGGAAGGCACGACTCCAGCAGGGAGCACATCATAAAAGGAATTTCGTCTATTGATAACGTTGCGCTTATCCGGATCCAGGGAAGCGGGCTGGTCGGTATGGCGGGGATCGCACAGCGGATATTCGGAGCAATGGCTGCCGGAAAGATCAACATTATTTTGATTACCCAGGCATCCTCGGAGCATTCGGTCTGCCTGGCTGTGATGCCGCAACACGCCAAAAAGGCCCGAAAACTGCTAAAAAAGGAGCTTGAGCA
>SLLW01000189.1 GCA_007133875.1 Balneolales bacterium
AACACAACATACGTATTGAACAGCGTATCGTGATCAATTCCCTGCCAGCCAAGTTCAATGACCCGGTCCTCTTCGTTGATCGTCGCCTGCAGTCCGGATGGAGCATCGGGATAATTCACGGCGATGATATTTTCAATGGCAGGATTGCCGAGTTCACTCCGCACACCGGTTTCCGATTCCGCAATTATAAAATAGTGGTAGTGATAACCGGGTTCCAGGGTACGGTCTGTGAACGTCGGATCACTGACATCGATCAGCCCGGTGGTCAGGTACGTGGAATCCTGTGTCTGAGCGTTGATACGCTTGACATGGTAACCGGCGACACCGGGATCGCTGCTAACCGGCCAGGTCAGCTCAACGGTACCATCAACCACGGTTGAGTAGACTTCAAGGACCGGATTCGGTTGCATCTCATCCAGGAGCTCCACCGCAATCGGCTCCGCAATCATCCGGTTTTTTCCGGTGATATCGATCGCTTCCACCGTAAATTCAGCTGCCTCAATCTCCGGATCCACATTAAACCGGTATTCAAACTCCGTCTGATCCACCAGCCGAAGCCGTGATTCCTCTGTAACCCGAACGAAATTATCCTCGGTTTCCGGCCTCATATAGAGTTCGAAACGGATGACAATATCGTCATCATCAATCCCTCCCGGCTCAGGATATTCCCATCGAACCGATACGTCACGCCCGAGCCGCTTTATCTCTGTGATATCGGGAGGTTGTACATCAACCGGTCTGATTTCGAGCTCATCCGACAACGCATGCCCGGTAGATTCGCCACGTTGGTTGACGTATTCAAAGCGATACCTGACGGCTTCCCCGATTACCGGATCTTCATCGATATACAACATCCCCAATGCGCGGGCAACTTGGGGAAATGTGAAGGCGAGCAACCCGCGATCGAAGGGATTTCCCCGCAGATGAAAGAATACCTCCTGTGCATCGGATGCCTCTTCCAGGGCGGCCTCAATTTCGGGATATAAATCTCCGGTCAAACTGCGAAAGTCGGTTCCGCTGCTGGCTGGAAATACCGGTTCATCGGTTAATCGCACCTCTTCTCCTTGATACTCACGATATACATGGAAACCATGTCCGAGCGGCGGGAGCACGTCTTGATCATGATAGATGTACGCATGCTCCTCCGGAGTGAAGACACCTATCAACACCGGTTCATCTTCCGGATCCATCTGAGCCTGGGCCGGGACAGCCGGAAAACCAAGCAGAAATAGCAGTAATCCGCATATTCCCGTGGCCAAAAAGTAAAACTTCCGTTTTAAAAGTGGACGGAAAACACCGTACGAACAATCCGGCACATCCTTGCCCGTGACTGATAATTGGCAGTTTTTCGGGTGCCCGATATTGAACTGAAGAAATGTATGCCACATAACGAACGTGTCTGCTAAAAAATGAATTGAGTTGTCTGGAATTGAGTTGTCTGGAATTGGATGTCCAGCTCGAGGACCGGCACTTCTTCCCAGATAATCGTCTGGAGCCCGGCGGCATTGGTGACCCGTGCGTACACCCTCACATCAGAGATATCATGGTTGTCCGGAATAGTGTAGTTCCGGTTAAACGTGAGGTTCCAGGTGACCGGGTTTGCCGGACTGTAAATATTGTGCCAGCTTTCGACGAGGCTTTGTGAACCATCAGAGGATTCGATCAACAGCAGCTCCACCGATTCCACTCCTGAGACCGGGTCACGGACATCCGACAGGGTGACATCAAGCGACCCGTCAGAAGCTACCGAAAGTTCCATATTCGGTTCATCCGGCGGTGTGGAGTCGAGGATAAACGGGCCGGTTGCCATTCTGCTGGATCGGGTCCCCTGATTGTTAATTCCGCGTACCGTGATGTAGATCTCTTGCCCTTCCTCCAGTTCGTCTTTCGGGTAAGAGACATAGGGTGCCTCATCGGTGGCGTGTGTTGGAATGGCGTCAACCACATCAAAGTCAACTTCATCACCATCAGGCCAGTCACGAATATCGTTTCCTCCCGGTGAGGTTCCGACTGCAAACTGGTGCCCCATCATGCCCGATTCGGCATCGTAGGAACGCCTGGTGATATAAGCCCTGATCTCACCGGATGCATTATAACCGAAAACTATCGGTTGGCCGGGCGGATTCGGGTCGTGGGGATACCTGGGCCCGATGGAATAGACGTCACTGGTTAAACCGGCATGATTCACTGCACGGACATGCACATACATCTGTTCATCAAAGTTGAAATCCAGATTTTCGTGCTCGCCATGGCCGCTGACAATGGTGACCCCGGTATCTTCTGTAGTGAACGCCTGATTCCGGAACTGCGCATCGCTGTAACTGTCACTGGCAGAAACCAGATACTCGTAATGGCTGACCCCTGAAAGGTCATCTTCCGATGCACTCCAGCTCACTGTACCGAGACCGGGATCAACATCTGTTTGGTGGATCTCGGCCCACTGCTGCATGTAATTCAAGAAGTAATCCGGCGGATTATTCACCAGGTCATTGGTTTCAACCGAAGTACTGGTGAAGATTGTGCTGGTTAACAGTATCGGTCCGTCCGGTGCACCGGGTGCCGTCGGTGGTGTATCGTCGTAAATAACCGGACGATCTTTGTTGACACCGATGCTCTGATTATTCAGATTCCAGGCCCCTACCGATAGAAAATACATTTCCCCGGGCTCCATATTGATGAT
Source organism: Balneolales bacterium (assembly GCA_007133875.1). GTDB lineage: Bacteria > Bacteroidota > Rhodothermia > Balneolales > Natronogracilivirgulaceae > SLLW01. Next base: position 2,681 of record SLLW01000189.1, read on the forward strand.
CCGGGACTCCGCCTCAACCATCTCAGTCCAGGATCCGGGTACATCGGGATAGGTCTGATGATCCCCCACCAGGTCTGTCTGTTCCAGTACATCATCAGCTCCGCTGAGATGACCAACCTGATAATCATAGGTCGCTATGCTCATTTCCGGCTCATTTACCAGCACACGAATATTAATGAGTTCCGGTTCGCTGGTCCAGAATGCTTCTTCGCTGGTGGTAACCTGCTGAAAACCACCTAATCCACTTGGTTGAAACATGGTAGTAAGGTGATCGGAAGCATTGTAATAATAACCGAGATCAACCATCATATCCTCCGGCGGGCTGGTTTGTCCCGGTCCGGGCAGGATATTGTCGGACGGAGCGGTACCCTGGCCATCCCTTCCGACTTTCAAATCAAAAGTGGCGTTACGCCGTGCTGTGATTCCACCGGCTCCACGCACCCGCAATCCGATGTCCACACTCCGGGTGTGCGCCTCCGGATCAGGATTCGAAAGTCCGTCGGCGGACCATCGAACAACATCATCGGCATTATCGGCCTTGATGAATGAGTAATAGCGGAATTCATCCGGGTTTCCGATGGTAATGAACCGGCGATCGGTAGTCGTTGATTCGGTTCCGTAATCATGTTCCTGCAGATCCAGACTCACTTCGGCAATGCCTGTCGGATGGGTGGCATCCCAGGTAATTGCCGCACTGCCAATAAATGTATACTGGTTTTGAAAATTGTTAACTGTAATATCTGTTATTTGAGGCGGCTCCAATTCATCAAGTATATCCGCCCGGAGCTGCTCGTATTCGTCAATACGTGCAACCTGCACCTGCGCTCCGTCACCATCGGCCACTTCGATATCATCAAACATCTCGACATAGTTATCGACGATGTGGTAGAGATTTCCGAGCATGTTGGCCCTCAGATTGTAAAAATCATCGATCATCCCGGTATTAACCTCCATAATATCGACCACGGATTCCCGGAAGCTCTGATAATCATCGAGAAAATCACCGGAGACAAAATCGACATGTTCCTCGACCACTTTTTCATATCCCAGCACGTACATATTGTACCAAAGGTCCCAGATATTTTCTTCCAGAAGGTCAAAGTTGACATCATCCTCATCAAGTTTGTCATATACTTCGGTTTGAGCCTGATAGCCACTGAAATCATATGGTGTTCCAATGTCACCCGGATTTTCCGCAAGTGCCTCCAGCAGACGCACTCGTTCGGCCATCGTTTCACGGGCATCCTGAAAACGGTCCTCTGTCAATGGCGGATTGGCATCTCTCCACTCATGAGCATCTTCCAAATCCCTCAACAGGAAATTTTCAATGGCATATTGAAAGCTGCCCTGCCGGTTGGCAAACTCCCATGAAATCCAGCGGGCATAATTAACGGTTTGCCATTGTTCATCAGCAAGTGCGGCGTAATAGCGATCGACTGCCGTTAGCGTTTCAGCAAAATATTCTGAAACCTGGTTGACCGATGCTGATCCATCGGTACCGGATCCAATACCTGTTGCCGTGATATCGATGTCCAGGAGGGTATTCATTTGATTCAGGTTGTTCCGGATCGAGTCAACGGCAGCATGAATCTGATCTTCAAGCTGCGCAATCTCTTCAGACAGTTCGGTGGCACTTTGCGCCTGGTTTGCCGCTTCGTCTTCATCGACTGTGAAATCTGGAGTGTTGCCTTCTGACATCACGGCTCCGGGATCGTTTGTAATTTGTGCCGGATTTTCCGCCAGTGCGGTGATGGCATCGTTACGCAACTGAGCGGCTTCGGACTCAAACGCCACAGCGCTTACCACAATCTGTTCAAGCTGATCAACGGTTTGCTGGCTGATATCTTCCAGGTCATCCAGCTTTTCCTGCAGATTATCTTCAGCATTCTCAATCGGAAGTGTCACGTCGATTCCGGTGGGTTCCCTTACCGGATGGTGATCATCGGGGTCATGAAAGCCGAATGAATCTGACAGAATATCGGGGACATCCTGGTCATAAATCGAGGCTGCCCTCTGTTCATTGGCCAGTTTGGCCAGGTTCCAGAAAAACCGGCCGATACTGCCCTCGTTTATGTAGTGGTAGCCGGCCTGTGCGAGTGTCTCCTCATCAAACTCAACCCCGGGTGTAACCGGTGGATCCACTTCAGACTGCACCCCTTCAATGGCATCGGCGACCATCTGTTCAAATTCATTCGCCTGGTCTTGTGCCTGCGCAAACAGGTTCTGATCCGGGTCGGGATTCCGCCCGGCATCCACATCGATCCCGTCTTCCGTGCTTACACTGATCCAGGCATCGGAAGTTCTTCCAACTCCTAATACGGAGTAGGCGATTTGCCCGTAGCCATAAAACTCATAGTGACTTTGAACGCGGGACACTACCGCTTTCAGAAGCGCCTCACCGCTGATCAGACCGTACAAGATACTGGCTTCACCGCTTACCACGGCATAGGCCCCAAACGGCATGTTGGCTTCCTCGTAACGCAGATACCAGACCGATCCGGTGACACCGGCTTCGGCACTGACAACCCCGGCGTCAAATCCTGCAAAAACCGAAGCTTCGATCATGAAACCGTCGTTACTTGCCAGAAGGCGATTACCGTCACTGCTCATGAGCCCTCCGAACAGATTGACATGGTATTCTCCGAGCAGCCCCCACTCCACTCCATCATCGCCATCAACAAGCATAAAGCTGATGGAACCGCCGGCATCAATCACGCGGACCATATCCATCTCCACCTCAAGGTCGACAAATATGGTGAACTCATCGATTCTGTCAACACCGGCAAAAAATGTAGCTCCTACCATCATGGGTGATCCATCCAGACCCAGCACATGCCCGTCGGCATCGATTGCGAAACTCAGGTTCGTTACTTCGATAAAGGTCGACCCGGAAATGATATGCTGATCACCGACTCCAAACATTTCCAATCCGGCATAGAGCATGGCTACGAATTTGATATCCACATCCCCGTCCATTTCGGCATTTTCTGTGGGGCGTCCGGATGATGCCCGCTCCAGATCTCCGGGTGGCGGAGGGCGCAGATCGTCCACATGATCCATCACTATGTTAATATGCTCATCCACCGGGCGGTAGAAAAATCCGCCGCCAAAACCGGACAGCGCCAGTACTCCGGGGACAAGATCCAATGCCACGTCAGACTGTACTCCAACGAAGAAACCAAAGGAGAGATCATCTTCCCGGTTTCGTATCCCCCCGGCAATCATGGCCTGCATGCCACCCCCGATATCAAGATTACCGGCAGCAAAGAAGTTGCGTTCCCCATCGGAGTGCTCATAGAGCAGACTGGCACTGGCATGGAAAGCTTCATCGAGGGAGAGGTTCATATTCCGGATGGTGAAGGAAATATCGCCGTCGGTGGTTTCATAGAACACAAGCTCGTCGATGCCACCGCCAAAACCGCCATCTTCGGTATTTGATTCTCCGCCAAGAGAAAGTCTGAGTGCCGCACCGTTGCCATCGCCGCCGTTACCGGAACCAAAGTAGAGATACTCAACGACTTCAATCTGTTCCATATCTTCTTCCGCTCCGACCATGTCATCGGGGGTCGGTGTGCTGTCGAATGCAGAAGGTACATCGATCATGATGCCGGACTCGTCCGCCACATATTCGAATACCCCAAGTTCAAGTGTGGCAAACTCCATAACGGTAAAACTGGCTCCGTTATAGAAGTTACCCATGTTGTCAATGCCGCCGGTATTGATCACGATATCACTGAAGGATGCCGAGCCGGTGAAACCCGGAATATCGATTCCGGCATTTCCGTTGAGTGTTACCTCGAAAATCTCGTCATTGGATGACGCCACATCTGCGTCGATGGAAATAGAGAAAATGGAGTGATCAAACGAAAAAGCGGCGTTTCCGGTGATGTTGTACACAAGCATCTGCTGGCGGTTACCTTTCAGAGAGATGCCGGGATTTTCCTGAATACTCCCCTCTTCCCCGAGCCAAATGCGCTCTTCGCCCATAAATGAGACATTGCCGATTACCGCCATATGGGTATTTGCGATCTCTTCGATATCCACATCCAGCAGGAAGTCGGTCATGGTCAGAGCGATATCCGACGTGATGTTAATGGTTACCTCCTCATCGTCATCCAAATGGGGATCGAACGGAGAGTCATCAGGAATTTCTGTTTCTGTAAAAATCTGGTTTTCGGAATCCCTGCCTATGGCAAAGATGAGATTTCCGTATTCCCCGACCGGATCCGGAATCAGGAAGCCAAACCTGCCGGATAACCGCACGCCTTCATCTTCCTGGCGGCTCAGCCCAACGGATTCGAGAATCAGGTATTCGCCAAGCAGTTCGATCTCTTCCGAAGCTACCTCTCCGATGGAAAAATCGCCTTGCGTATCCACATACAGGTCCTCAAAGGTCATCTCCTCATCGAGAAATTCCAGTTGCCCGGAGGAAACCGAGGCACTGAAGGTGCTGCCGGTCATGCTGAGAGACGGATTGTTTATTACTCCGGTAACGGCTCCGTTGAAGAAATCAAACTCCTGTTCGTCCAGGCCAAGTGTGGCTTCGCCGATTTGAAACACCATGCCGGGCGTACTCTGCAGATTCTCAACTCCAATCTGCAATTCCTGAACAGAGAAAAGCAACGACTCCCCGATCATCTCCTCAAACGAGATCTGGCCGTTTATTTCAACGATAAATTCGTCATCGTCGGCCCGGATATCAAACGGGTCGTATTCATCAAACGTCAGTTTGGCCAGACCGAAATCGGCTTCCGGCAGTTCGCCAATTGCCTGTACATCGAAAAACCACCCTTCATCGCCATAACCGGCACTATAAAAGAACGGGAAAGGGGCCTCATCTTCGGTCTCCAGCAAGGTCGTTTCCACGACACCGGCCAACTGGATCTGTGCCGGGGAATTGAATGTGAGCTCGGCACCGTACAGCCCCACGAGAAACTGGCTCTCCCCGGTATCTCCGCTCAATGTTGATGCGATCTCACGCTGCACGACCGGTTCGAGGTTTGCATCCCAGCTGTCGACATAATCGCCAAAGGAAATTACGGCCTCCTCGAATCCGGCGGATCCGATGGTTGTCTGAGCCGTTGCCTTATGATCCCCGAATGCCTCCGGAAGATCGACAGAAATGACGGTGGTCAGACGGATTTCGCCTTCCGTATCTACCGCGATGGAATCGAGGGAAACCGGCGCATCGATGTATGGTTCCAGGTTCATCGGCGAAACCAGGGTAATATCCCCGCCGTTGGGCATGTACTGGTCATCGGTGGAGAGTGTAAAGTAGGCATCGACATACGGTTCGCCCTCAACCGCATCTTCCAGTGCCGGAAAATGAACGGAAACCGGATCGTCGCCGGTCGCAAGCGTGTAGCCGCCATCATCATTGTTTTCCACAGATATGACCGGCTCACCGGCATCATCCGTGATTACGGCATAGGCAATGTCTTTTGACGGCAGTCCGAGCGTATCAGGAAGCATGGCGATCA
>SLLW01000262.1 GCA_007133875.1 Balneolales bacterium
CACAAATTCGAATGTCAGGACAGACTGATCATGAGAAAGGGTGATGTGGTCGGTCTGACTGATGTGTTTCTGAAGCGGGGAATCTCCGCCGATGGGTACCGGTTGGTTGAAAATCAAAAAATTGGTAAAAACGACCGGTGCTACATATTCACTGGGTGCGATATTATTGGGGTGGAACCGGTTAAAACCATAGACCCCACCAAAATACATATATCCCTCACTGTCCCGGAAAAAGGAGCGGATATTAAACTCGTTGCCCTGAAGCCCGCTCTCCATTCGATAGTTTTCAAAATCGCCGGTATCCGGATAAAATTTACTGATCCCGTTGTTGGTGCTCATCCAGAGATTTCCCTCATCATCCTCAAGAATTCCGTTCACATAATTACTGGCCAGACCGTGCTCGGTGGTGAACACCTCGTAGGTCTCATTGTCCCGGTCGAACAGGTTGAGCCCGTGATTAGTACCCACCCAGAGTTGTCCCCGGGAATCTTCATGTATCGCTGAAACCACAATACTGCTCAATGTGTTATTGAAACGGGCATAAGTGGTGAATGTGCCATTATGCTCATGGTACCTTGCCAGACCGCCGCCGTGCGTTCCTATCCACATGGTACCTTCACGATCTTCGTATATTGCCTGGATGTAATCGTTTCGCAGTATATCGGTATCCTGATCATTTCGTCTGTAGTGCCTAAAATCGCCGGACTCCAGATCCATGACGTTTAGTCCGCCGCCATGGGTACCGATCCAGAGTTCATCGTCCGTAAAATGGAGCCGGTACACATCATCGAAGTTGAGGGTGTTGGAATTGTCGGGGTCGTTTCGATGATGGGTAAACGTTTTATTATCTAGGTCAATGCGTGTCAAACCACCCATATAGGTTCCAACCCACAAATCACCTTCCGGTCCGGTCTTTATGTCGAGGATAACATCAGTTGGAATACTGTTCGGGTTGCTGGGGTCGTGTCTCATAGGAAAAAAAAACCTGGTTTCACGGTTAAACCGGTTCAATCCGCCACCGTCAGTCCCCACCCAAAAATCACCATCCGGTTCCTCCCAGAATGTGAGGATGTTGTTATTGCTCAGTGAGTTCTCCCGAAGCGGTTCCTGTTTGTAAAACTCGAATCGAGGTGGTTTTAAGTCAATATAGCTTAGGCCACCGGAATAGGAACCAATCCAAAGTATCTGTGTGTCACTTTCATAAATATCGTGAATGGCGTCAAAGTTAATAGTTGATGGGTTTTTGGGATCGTGTGTGTATCGGTAAAACCGGTTGTTTTCCCGATCGAAGGCATTCAGCCCCATATTTTCACCCCCAATCCACAACACGCCACGACTATCTTCCAAAATGGTGCTTACAGCGTTGTCACTGATGCTATTGGGATTGGATTCATCGTGGAGGAATTTTGTAAACGTCTCCGATTCCCGGTCAAATTTATTGAGCCCCCCTCCTCTGGTCCCAATCCAGATCGTTCCCTCCCGATCCTCATGAATATACGAAATATGATTGGAGCCGATAGTGGAAGGATCCCCGGGGTCGTGTTTAAAGTTCTTGAATTCCTCTGTGCCGGGATCCTTTCGGTTAAGCCCATTTCGGGTACCGACCCACATTTGCTTTTCAGAATCTACCACAATTCTGGTGATGCGATTACTGGTGATGGATCCGGGGTCGTCCGGATCTGCAATAAAGTGGACAAACTCTTCCGTTTCGGGATCAAATCGGTTTAACCCGTTTTCGGTACCAACCCAAATATAGCCATTATGATCTTCGGCAAGGCTTACGGCCGTATTTTCGGTGAGGCCGACATCGAACTCTTCGTCATCCACTACCCCGTATCTGGTAAAGTTATCCGTTTCACGGTTGTACAGGTTAAACCCCCTTCCGCTGGTACCAATCCAGAGGTTATTGTTACTGTCTTCCAACAAGTCGGAGATTTCATTGTAACTGATACTGCTGGAGTCGTCGGGATCATACTTGTAAGCGGTTATGTTTTGACTATTGTACTTGTTCAGACCGTCGTGGCTTCCAAACCACATGTACCCTTGATGATCCTGGATTATCGTCTCAATGGTACCCTGGGTGAGTCCTTCCCGGGAGGTGAGATGATGAAAACGGAGGTCTTCCTGGAAAAGGGCTTCATGACCTGCCACCGGCAGGTTGAGGAGTATCAGAAGAAACAAAATCAGGCCGGCATGGGTAGTATGTTTGGTCACATATATCATGAAGTAGCGTTTTCCGACAATATGGTTTACGTGCCGGAATTGCCAATGGTGGTCGGTTGATCCCGGTTGGCACTCTGTGTTACGTTCTCGTTTGTGGATTCACCGGCACTATTTTTTCCATTCTTTTTCAGGCGGATTTCTGACCAGAAGGTGGAACCTTTACCCGGGATACTGTCAAATCCGACTTGACCATTCATCAGATCTGTAAGCTGTTTGCAGATAGACAGGCCAAGTCCGGTTCCACTATGTGATTCCGATTCACTGTTATCAAGCTGTGAAAACTTCTTGTAAAGCAGGTCCTTTTTCTCTGCGGATATTCCGACACCGGTATCTTCAACCTCCAGTTTAATGAGGCAGGAGGTATCATCCTCTTCAACCAGATGGGTGCGCACATCCACAAACCCCTTCTTGGTAAATTTGATGGCATTGCTTCCATAATTGAGCAGTATTTGCCGGATTCTGACGGGGTCTCCAATCACATTGTCGGGTATGGCGTTATCAACACTGCTTCGGACCTCAATGGGTTTGTTTTGATGTATTTTGGAGATAATGTCAATCGTCTCTTTTACTACACTGTTCAAATCGACCGGTTCTGATTTAATCTCCAGTTTACCGGCCTCGATTTTTGAGAAATCGAGAATGTCGTTGATAATCCGGACCAAAGAGTGGGCGCTCCGCTGGGCCATTTCAGCATACTGGCGCTGCTCATCAGTAAGGTCGCTCTCCAGCAGAAGTTCATTCATGCCCATGATTCCGTTCATGGGTGTGCGGATTTCATGGGTCATATTGGCCAGGAACTCGCTTTTCATGTATGAAGATTTTTCCGCTTTATCCTTGACAATTTTATACTGCTTGACCAGCTTATTTAATTCGGAAGTTCGTTGGGCAACTTCCTTTTCCAGTTTTTCCGTGTACCTGATGGTTTCCTGCTGAAGTTGCCATTTTGTAGTCAGTGTAAGTGCTGTCTGCTTCAAAGCCGTTGGATCAAACGGCTTCTTCATGAAGAGCAACTTGTCGGATGTTCCAAGTTTGTAGATAATCTGATCCCAGGAGTAATCAGAATAAGCAGTGCATATTACCACTTCGGTGTTTGGCGAAACATCCCAGATTTTATGGGTTGCTTCAATACCGTCCATGCCGGGCGGCATGCGTACATCCATGTATACCAATGCAAACGGTTCACCGTTTTTTTGTGCTTCCACAATAAGGTTTACCGCTTCTTCACCCTGGTAGGCATGCTCAATTTCGTAATCGAGCGAGTTGGAATGTGATGAACCATCATCATTTCCGAAAAGTTTACTTTCAAGATCCCGTAGTTCCGTCTGGGAATTATCTGCAGAATGCAGCAATACCGTTTCTATATCGGTATGTATAGATTCGTTGTCGTCAACGATCAGAATTCTGCGGTTAGAGGGCATTATGATTTGTTCGATTTATAATACTTCAATATTAAGGTTGGTATTACATCGATAAAAAAGGAATATTAATGCGTTCTCATTGAGTCATACGCTATTTACTGTGAATAGCTACCTGACTTTAAGGTAGCAAATATTGCATTATTAAAAAATATTAATGCCTTGTTGTGTCCACTTTTCCCTGGTGTTTTTTTTTTACGTGTAACATATTTGGGTTAAAATCAAGGACGTTGGAGACTGTTGTCAGGGAAGGAATGAGTTAACCTGGAGTTAATGCAAAAAAAAGGGATTTCGGAATACGAACGTATGTGCAATCATCGGAAGGGTGGTCCATGATCAATACCAACGGGATATAGCCACTTTGTACCTGGAGGAGGAAGTCCCACTCTTTCCACCGGTATCCAATTAAAAAAGGTTTTCCGGAAAATTCGGTCAACTTGATACCATCTTCCCAGGTTTTAATATCCAACAGAAACTCGTTATCGGGGCTCCCGGAGTGGCAGATTACCTCGAGCCAGGCGACCACATCACCGGATGTCCGCTCAATAAGAGCATAATCGATTTCGTAAGATTCGGGAGTCCGGGTAAGGTACAATTCCGCCCGATTTGCGATGAATTCTGCAAAATTCTGCTCATTCATCGGCTTTTCGTAGTTATTACGTGTTTTGTGCTTCATGATTCAAAACAGATAGAGAACGCCGAAATTTGAGTGGATAACAGTAATGATCTGGTGTAGTTTGCCCGCAAAAACACTCATATTTTAAATTTTGCCGGTATTTGGGAGTGACTCTGTTAGAGTTATCGGCAAAAAGGCGGGAAAGTATAGCAGAAAAAAACGGGAATGTAAAAGTATTCAAGGCGTTATGAATTCCAATTGTTAGGCAACGAGTTGAACTCTGAAAATGGAACGGGTTACTGGAAACTAATTGACTAATAAAGTATGTTTGGATGATATGCGTTCCATAAAAAAAGAAATCAAACAGAAACGGGAGTTCGAATCTCCGCAGCAGGAGGCGATTGTTGCCCTCTTGTTGACAACAGACCGGCTGAAAGGACGTTTGGGTGAGCTTGCAGGCCGATATGACATCACTCCACAGCAGTATAATGTGCTGCGCATTCTTAACGGCGCCGGTGATGACGGCATCCCGACACTTGAGATTATGGAACGTATGATTGAGCGGAATCCCGGAATCACCCGGCTGCTTGACCGTATCGCTGCCAAGAAATTGATTACCCGTGAGCGTTCTAGCAGTGACCGGCGCTGCCAGATTTGTAAAATATCTCCCCGGGGTAAGCAGGTACTTTCTGAAATGGAAGATCCCATGCAGGAGCTGTCACAAAATGTAATGCAACATCTCGATGAACAAAAACTGAAAACTCTGATCTCTTTGCTGGCACAAGTTCGCTCGGGAATGTAATTTTTTCAAAAATTGTTGATTAGTCAATGAATGACTAGTCGTTTTTTTGGGAGTTCCAAAATCATCCGAACTGTTTTCCATCAGCAACAATTCATAATCGCAACAAAACAAAAGGTAACCCATGAGTAATCACACATATTCCGGCGTAAAACTTGCCGTCATCTATTACAGTTCCACCGGAACCAATTATCAACTGGCCAAAGCAGCAGCTGATGCAGCCGGGCAGGCCGGAGCCGAAGTGAGGCTTCGCAAGGTGGCAGAACTTGCCCCGAAGGAGGCCATCGCTCAAAACGAGCAATGGAAAGCGCATCTGGAAGAGACCTCTGATGTCGCCGAAGCTACCAACGATGACCTTGAGTGGGCCGATGGTATCATTTTGGGTACCCCAACACGCTATGGCAATGTCACCGCCCAGCTTAAACAGTTTCTGGATGGCACCGGATCACTTTGGGCACAGGGTAAACTGGTCGACAAAGTCGTTTCCGGATTTACCAGTGCACAAAACCCTAATGGCGGACAGGAATCCACACTTTTGGCGCTCTATAACACCATGTACCACCTGGGTTGCATAATTGTACCGCTGGGATATACCGATCCGGTCAACTTTGAGGCAGGCGGAAATCCCTACGGTGTAAGTGTTACTGCCGGAGGGGAAGGAGTAACCGAAAACAAGCTGAAACTGGTGAAAGTGCAGACGGAACGTGTTCTTCGCGTGGCATCTGCACTTAAATGATCTGGTTGTACACCTTTAATTCTGAAGTACACCTTTAATCCTGAAGCAAAACTTTCTTGCTGCACATCGTAACGTTCTCAAAACCACAGTCCGTTTTTGTACAAAAGTTGTCAGAAACTCCGGCTGTGGTTTTTTTATGATCATTCCGGATTGTATTCACGCCAGGATTCACCGCCAAAAGCACGGACCGTGACAAAATCTCCGTCACGCCCCTTGTATCCACTGGGGGTCAGAGGGATTTTTCCATGCGGGGTGTCCAGGACATAGAGCGGGATGGCAAATCCGGAGAGATGGCCGCGCAGCTGGTCCATCAGTTCCATTCCATGTTCAATGGAGGTCCGGAAATGGCGTGTGCCGCCAATAAGTTGTGCCTGGTAGAGATAGTACGGGCGTACCCGGAATGTGATCAGTGTATGGAACAGCTCGCGCAGGCTTTCAATATCATCATTGATTCCCTTCAGCAGAACCGTCTGGTTACCGAGAGGCACGCCGGCACGGCTTAACCGGTCCAGAGCATCATAGGCATCGCCGGTCAACTCCCTGGCATGGTTGAAATGGGTATTGACCCAGACCGGGTGATTTTCCGACAGTATCCGGCAGAGCCGTTCGGTGATCCGAAACGGGTTGAGCACCGGATAACGGGTGCCGATGCGTATGATATCAATATGGGGTATGGCACGAAGGCGGGTGATAATCCACTCCAGGTTGTCATCACTCAATGAGAGCGGATCACCTCCCGTAAGAAGGACATCACGAACTTCGGTATGTTCGGCCAGATAGTCGATCGCCTCCTGCAGCTCCTCCTTGTTCATGGCCTGGGTTCCATCACCGACCATCCGTTTGCGAAGGCAATACCGGCAGTAGACCGCACATTCGGTGGTCACACAAAAAGCGACCCGGTCACGGTAATTATGGATCAGATTCCTTACCGGACTGTGCGCCTGCTCTTCCAGCGGATCCAGTTCCAGAATATCCATGTCATCTTCCATCTCATCCACATGTGGCACAACCTGACGACGAATGGGGCAGTCCGGGTCGGTAGGATCCATCAAGGAAGCATAATAAGGAGTGATTCGCCACCGGAAAAAGTTTTTGGTCTGGCGGATTCCCTCGATCTCACCGGGATTGGGTTCGATCCAGTTCCGGAGCTCATTCTCGGTTCGGATCCGGTTTTTCATCTGCCATTTCCAGTCAGTCCAACCGGTAAGCGTGTGAATGTCAGGGGCTTGCGAAGTATCGGGCATGTACGGTAATAGAGGGTTGGTGGCGTTCATGGTGATTTTGTGATATCCATGTGTAAACGCCTGATAGCTTCGGACAATATGCCACCAAGGTAATTTGGATAGGGAATCCCCTCCAACTCCGCCAGAATGGCATAGGTGCTGTCCACGGCAAATGTCGGCAGGGGATTGACCTCCAGGAACAGAGGCGTGCCGGAACGGTCCATTTTGTAATCAAATCTGGCAAAATCCCGGATAGAAAGTGCCTCACAGAACCGGACCGACCAGGCCGCGAGGGTTTTTTCCAGTTCCGGCGTTATAATATCGGAGGTGTGGGCCGGTTGATCGCCTGTGGCATCGATCGCATGGGAACCGATGCCGGAATGATGCAACCCGCGCTCCATCACCGGAAGTGCCCGCAGCTTGTAACCGGCCATAGCGCATGTCAGCTCCGCTCCGTCCAAAAAGGGTTCGGCCATCACATCCTGACGGTAGGTGCTTAGCAAATAACGGCATTGATGGTCAAATTCGGTTTCATTGTGAACGATACTGCGTTCGGTAATTCCTTTAGCTGTGCCTTCGTAGCGGGGTTTCAGAAAGATCGGAAAGGGAAGTACCGGTTTGGGAATGGAGGTCTCTGCAGGCTCCGATTCCGTATGCTCCATTTTCGGTCCCTTTTGTGATATGGAGAAATCCGGATATCCCGCCCGGCTTGTCAATGTGCCGGTTTGTGATGGGTGGTACCGAATTATCTGCCAGTCGCTGGTGGGAATATCCAGAGAGCGCGCAATCTGTTTCGACAGGATTTTATCAAGGGTGACCGTCAGCGTGTAGGCATCACTTCCCAGACACGGGATGCCACGCATTTCGCATAACACCGGAGCCCATGCCTCCCGGTTACGTGACCCATATCCTTCTCCAATATTCCAGATCACATCAACGTCAGGATCGGTTTCCAGAAGTTTACGGGGGGATCCGATTCGGACCGGGTAATGGC
>SLLW01000139.1 GCA_007133875.1 Balneolales bacterium
TATCTCCCATCTCTTTACCGCTGAGAAAATGATGCGCACCCAGTTTATCGGGGTCCTTTCGGCTTTTGGTGGAGTTGCCCTTATCATGGGCGGCGGAGATGATGGGTTCACACTGGCCTCGGAAACGCTGGCCGGCGATCTGATCATCGTATCCGCTGCCCTTGTTTTTGCCATTTACACCCTGCTCTCCCGCTCGATGCTGGAGAAATACACGCCTCTGACCCTCGCTACCTCGGTCATGACTATCGGCGGTTCCATGCTCATACTCACAGCCATACCATCACTCACCCGGCTCGATTTCGGGTCCATTTCTCTCATATCCTATGGCGGAGCAGCTTATAGCGGCCTCTTTGCCATCGGACTGGCCTATCTCATCTGGAACTTTGGAATCAAGAATGTGGGAGCGGTACGTACCAGTACATACCAAAATCTCGTTCCTGTACTTGGGATACTGTTCGGGCTCATTTTTCTGGGTGAAAAACTACACTTTTTACAGTATCTTGGATGCTTGGTAACGATTGGAGGAATCATGTTATCCCGCTATAAAACGGGACAGCGCCATTCGTAACACATCCGGACTTTTCTGAATCACAGACAACCCATTTCTTTTCTCCCACCTTTAATATTCACGCAGTCATGTTATTTGGAACACAACGGGCAGTTCTCCTGACAATCATTCTGCTTTTGTTCAATATTACAGCCCCGCCGCTTATCGCACAGGAAACCCAGCAGATTCAGCGTCCATCCATGGGTTTACAGTTGGGTGAGAGCGTGGAACAGGGCTTGTTTATCGATAATTTGGGGCTCCGGTTATCACTTGAGAAGTTTTACGAAGGGTTTCTTGATATGGAAACCTACAGACTGGGTACCGGTGACCTGCTCGGGATTTCACTGGAAGGCAATGTAAGCGGATCCCTTCGCGGAATTCGCGTAAACAGCCAGGGAACCATCATGCTCCCGGAAGTGGGCATCATTCATGTCAGGGATTTGTTGCTTGAAGAAGCCGAAGAAGTGATCAACAGCAGGGTCCGGGAGAAGTTGCTGGAAACCCGGGCAAGTGTCTACCTGGAGCACCCCCGGTCTGTCAAAATTCATCTGGCCGGAAGTGTTCCCCATACCGGCCCCCATCTGGTACTGGCGCAAACCCGACTTGATCAGGCTATCTTCAACGCATTTTTCCAGTCTCCGCACGGCAATTTCAATACCCCGCAATTAATTATGGCGAACAAGTTTCCTGCCGAGTTTATTGAGGAAAACCGGTTTGCACTTCGAAACATCACCATCAACCGGGAAGATGGCAGTGAAATCAAAGGGGACCTCATCCGGTATCTGAAAACCGGTGACCAGAGTGCCAACCCGATGGTTGAGGATGGGGATGCCATCGTCATCAACCGGTTCTACGATTACACGCCAAGGGTATCGGTTTCCGGTGCGGTCAACCGCCCGCTTGAGCTGGAGTACCGGGATGACGATACCATTGAACGTCTGATCCGGATGGCCGGTGGAACCACCTACGATGGTGTCGAGTCTGAAGTACGTGTTGCGCGACTAACCGATGGGGGCTTACGGGAGACCATACTTGAAGATTCAGCCGCCATCGCCGAATTCGCCCTGCAGCCCAATGACCGGGTAATTGTTCCGTTTGACCGTGCGAAGCGGGGCACACACAATGTACAGGTGTACGGTGAAGCGCAGATCACCGGGAGATTTCCAATAAGTGATGGGGAAACGTCCCTCTATGAGATGATGCAGCTGACCGGCGGCCTTTCCGACAAAGCGCTGCCCCAGGCGGCCTACCTGATACGGTCACAACCCGGCAAAACGGAGTACGGCATTCAACCGGCATTTGATCCCGAATTTCTGGTCCGCACATCCGATCAGTTTCAGCAGGGGTTTGAGTATCTGGAACTGGAATCACAGCTCATCAGTAACCGGGTATATGTCGATCTGCTCGATGATGAACAGTTGAAATCCGTCATGTTGTTTGACGGAGACCGTCTCCATATCCCGAAAAACGAAGGCACCATTTTTGTCTTCGGTCAGGTCAACAATCCGGGGTATTACAATTTTGATGCTTCCATGGATTACGACGACTATATCGAAAAAGCCGGAGATTTTGCACTCTCTGCGGATGAAGAACGAATTTTTGTCATCAAATCCGGTACCAACTCGTGGTTTCGTCCCGATAATGCCCGAATCGAACCGGGTGATCTCGTATTCGTTGACCGCGTTCCGTTTGATGAGCTTCAGGCAGCACGAAATTACGACCTGCAGAAAAGATCCCAGCGTAACAGCAATATCCAGCTGATTATGACCGGACTTACAACCATTACCAGTATCATAACTGCCTATATAGCAGTTTCCAGAAACCGATAATACAAGGTCCATCCGCTTACTTCACAAATAACAATGAGTAAAGAATCGCAACAAGAGACCAACCTCCTGGATGTCCTGATCGTCCTTGCCAAACACAAGTTTTTCATTTTCAAGCTGGTATTTGCAATCACCCTGATTGCTCTGATTATCAGCCTCATTTGGCCGCACACGTATAAATCCTCCAGCACCTTTATCCCTTCAACGCAGCAACAAACCCTGGCCGGCGGCATTTCCGGTATTCTGGGTGGCGCCATGCAGATGCCGATGGATTTTCCGGAGGTTAACCCCGAGGTACTGCTGAACATCCTGAACGGCCGTGAACTGCGGGAGCAGGTGATCAACGAGTTCAATTTTCAGGAAATTTACCGGTCGGACATTATGGAGGAGCTCCTGACCAAGCTCGACAGTGATTTTGAGGTAGTTGAAAACCGGGAAGGCGGGTTCGGATTCAATCCGATATTTTCTGTGCAACTTGCATTTTACAGCAAGGAACCCGACCTCAGTTATGAGGTAAATCGGTATATCCTCGATCTGCTGGACCAGAAAGTGCGAAGAATTAATGCCGAAAGCTCTGATGAACTTCTCCATATTCTGGAAGAACGATATGAACGGAGCCTGAGGGAGTTGAAAATGGCCGAAGATACGCTTCAGGCTTTCCAGGAGAAATACGGAATTTTGGAGATTGAGGATCAGGCCCTTCAGACTATTCAGTTGCTGGGTGAATTAAAAACCTCCAGTATTGAAAACGAGATCCGGATCTCCGTACTCAGGGAAGTTGTAAGTGAGGATAATGCCGAACTCCGGAACCTGGTCCGTTCCAAAGAGGAGTATGACCGTCAGTTTGAGCGGATGCTGCAGAAAAGCGACCGGGAGTCGGTGGATCTGGCGGATCAGGCCGGACGCCACCCGCTGCTTGACCTGCCCGAGCTGGGAATGACCTACCTTCGCCTCTTCCGGGAGGTGGAAATTCAATCCATGGTTCTGGAAGCGGTCTATCCGCAATACGAAAGTCAGAAAATGGTGGTCGAATCCTCCCGTCGCGGAATACAGATTATCGACCCGCCGGTGATTCCCACCTACAAAGACAGTCCGAAACGTGCTTTTATCGTTTTGGGTGGCATGTTTTTCAGCATCTTTCTTGCGTTGGTAATCGTCTTCTTCCGGGAGAAAATTGAAAAAGGCCGCGAATCTGATTCCGAGGAGTACCGGAAAATGCAGCAACTGGCTGAACATCTGAGGTTTCGCAGAGGCAAATCCGCCGGCGCCTCATCCGACTCGTAACAGGGAGTGACCTTGCGTGAGGCTATGACCAGTAAATGGGATCTGTTTTCGACACAGAACCTGCTCCTTGGAGCCGGCATACTGATTTATCTGGCGGCCTTCGGGGTAGTCTGGGTACTGGGGTTCATCTATGCCGTTCCGCTGCTGGTAATCCTTCCGGCCATCGGCTATTACCTCTTTCAGTCACTGCTCAAGCCGGTCCTGCTGCTTATTCCCATGTTTGCCGCCACCTATCTGGGTGACGTGGCATCGGTCATTCCGGAAGGGACCATACCGCTGACCCTTTTCCAGATATTCCTGCTGCTTACGATCACCGCCTTTTTTCTGAATTACCTGATCTGTGACACAAACCGGTTCCGGACCCTGGGTGTCGAACTGGAGCTGCTCCTGCTATTTACCCTGATCAGCTTCTCCATTATGTACAGCCCCAACCGTGGCGATGCGCTGCTTACATTCACCCGAATGATCTTTCTGGTGTTCATGCTCTATCTGATCATCAATATTCTTAAAGATCGTGTCCATTTTTTCTGGATATTCGGACTGATGACCGTCCTTGCTTTTATTTTGGGAGTCCTTTCCATCCGATCGGCACTGCTTGACCCGCTTACTGCCGCGCTGAATATCCAGGCCGGTGGTACCAGAATCATCGGCCGGGGAGCCATCACCATCAGGGATCCCAATGTTTTTGCCACCCTCTTTTTTGTCCCGATAGCGGTTACTACTTCCATCTTTCTCTCCGAACTCCGCTATAAATGGCGCATACCGGCGTTGCTGACCACACTGGGCCTGCTTGCCGGACTCGCATCAACCTATTCCAGGAGCGCCTGGATCGCCACGGCGTTCATGCTTCTGATGCTGGTCATCTATTACCGCCAGTATAAAATGATGATCATCACCTTTTTGCTGGTCATGGTGGTCATCATGTCCATCCCGGAGCTTCGTAACCTCACTTTGAACATCGTGGACCGGCTTCTCAATATATTTGCAGGATCCGAAGATGACTCATCGCGAATCAGGATCCTGCTGGGTATGGCCGCAATCAACATGTTTTTCGATTCCTGGATGATGGGGATCGGTTTCCGCGGATTCCCAGAGTATTTCACCAATTACTTCAATTTGCAAGAGTCGATCGGAGTCTATGAACCGCATAACATCATCTACGAAGTGCTCGCCGAACTGGGAATCATCGGTTTCGGACTGGTTCTGCTATTCATGTTTGCTATCTATAAGAAGGCATCACAAAACTTCCGGATGTCCGGTACGGAGCATGACCGCATCATCGCCGCAACCCTGATCGCATCATTAACGGCATTCGTGATTTTCTACCAGTTTTACGGAGGCGCTTTTGTAAGCACCAATATGTGGGCAGTGATCGGGCTGATTCTCGCCCATGGGTATTATCTGAAAACCACACAGAATCGTTTACCGAAAACCGGACCTGCACCGCCGCAACTTCCTGCGGCTACCGACCGATAACGCCGGGAAATCCGCCGATTTTTCCATGAAAACAGCTGTCGTCTCTCATCTCTATCCAAACCGCCGGTATCCGGCTAACGGAACCTTTGTGCGGGACCTTTTCCTTCAACTGAATCGCAGAATCCAAACGGACATGCTGGTTCCTACCGTGCGATCCCTTCCGTTTACCAGCCGTTGGAGAGCAGCACACGAACCCTTCCTGGAGGAGGATGAAGCCCAGCGACTGCGCTACCTCTCCATCCCGCGCCGCCATCTGCCGCAGCTCATCCGTCATAACCTCTCGGCAGCTGTAACCGCACACCTGGACGACCATTCGTACGATCTCATCCACGTCAACTGGCTCTATCCGGACGGACTCTCGATTCCCGCGATCAAACGCCGCAACATCCCCGTCGTTTTGACCATCCACGGAAGCGACTGGTACAAAACACGCGGCCGGGCATCCCTGCGAAAGGTGCTCCACACATCCCTTCAGCAGGCCGATAACATTCTCACCGTCGGTAATACCCTCAAAAACGACATCCTGAGCACCTATCCGGAGCTCCGGGAAAAAACCCATGTCATCCACAATGCCGTAGATTTTTCGGTTTTCCGGATACCGGATTCTCGAGAGCAAGCCCTCGCGGCCCTCGGGTGGGAACCGGATAGACGCCATCTGCTATGCGTGGCCAATATCAATCCGGAGAAGGGGGTGGATGTGCTGCTCGATGCCTTTCAACACATCACAAACCGGAACACCATCCTGCATATCATCGGCAATAATCCGGGTGATTCCTACGCTCAATCGGTCATTGCCAAAATTGCACAGCAGCAGCAGGTAATCTTGCATCCCCCGGTCACCCACGAGGAGATTGCCACATACTACCAGGCATGTGATATGCTGGTGCTCCCGAGCCGCAAAGAGGGTTTTGGCCTCTCACTGGCGGAGGCCATTGCTTGCGGAAAACCGGTGGTATCGACAAAAAGCGGCGGGCCGGAAGACATCGTGACTTCCGCGAACGGGTACCTGGTGGATGTAGAAGCTCCGGAACAGCTGGCCGGCCGTATTGAAATGATACTCTCCGGGGAGTTTCCTCACGGGCCGGATGAGATCCGCCAAAGTATCCGGGACCGGTTCCGATCCGATATCATCATTGGGGATATCATCAAATACTATGAGTCCCTGTTGACGTGATGATAAAAGTGGCCACCGGTTACCAGCTCTTTTTCCCTGCCAGAAACCGCAGGATTTGCCATCCATACCCCAGAAAATGGGCCAGATTAATCGTCACAATAACAAAAAAAGTGCCGAACACCTGTTTCAGCCAGCCCGGTGCCTGACCGGGAGGGCCACGCCAGATTTCTGAGTTGATCCGTTTTCTGTTTTTCGTGACGGTCTGTATGACGGTTGTGAAGACGATCAACAGAATGGCTGCAGCCAATCCGGCAGAAAAGAGAACGTGGCCGGAGAGAAGGAGGGTAATCAGAATGATCAGCAGTGTAAAAATGGTCAGGAAGGGTGTACTTCCGCGAAACGACATGGCTGCAGAGTGGCGGAAAACAGTGAGGCACCGCCCCTTCCCATACCGTACATACTGTTTGAACAGGGAGAGGAAATCGCCTCTGGGGTAGTACCAAACCCGGATATCGGGGCTGATATAAACGGCATTCCGCTGCTCTTTTTCGAGCCGGATATTGAGCTCGGCATCTTCGTTGGTCACATTATCGACCAGATATCCTTTGAGTCGTTTCAGGACGTCGGTACGATAACAGCCGAGAAACACCGTGTCGGCAAATCCGGTGTACTCCTTGTCACGGTATCTGGCTCCGCCGCTGCCGAATATATTATCAACGGCGTTTGCGATATACGCCTGGACGTTGTTCCGGGCTACAAATCGCTGCGGGCCGCCGACATTCAAAGCACCGGATTCATGGTGTGCCTGTACCGAAGCTTCCACGTAATCAGCGGCATACTCGCAATGGGCATCCGCCCGCAGAAAAAGCTCGCCTTTTGCCTGCGCTATCAATCTGTTGAGGCCGGCAGACTGAATCTTATCAGGATTATCCACCAATTTGACCCGGGGATCCGCCTCAGAAATCCGTCGGACAATTGCTGCGGTCCTGTCCGTGCTCCGGCCGTCGGCAATCAGGATTTCAATGATATTCGGATAGGCTGACTGTTGGAAAATTTTTATCGTGTCTTCAATGAATGCCTCTTCATTGAACGCAGGAATAGCTATGGTTACATTCGGCAAGTTACTATCAGACATCATGTACAATATTCACAAATTTCCCGTGGCCTCCCGGCGAATCTTAAAGCTGTAATGCATCAGGTTTCACCGACAATATAAGGAACAACCGTTTCTTTCCCTTATGGATTACGAACTTCCGGCAGATATCGTCCCGACGTTGCCACAATGACTTACACATCGAAATCCCCTCATTCCATTCGTTTTTTTTCGGTTTGCTCGGTGAACATACGACGCTCTCCAAAGTGGGTGTCATATGCCAGAAACAACGTTAACGGCTGAAGGTAGCCAAGCACGCTGGACTTGTCAAACCGCACCAGATCCTGAAGCCAGGCAACATCCCCGTACAAAGCCCGGTATTCCCGGTACTGCTCATCCAGCCACTTCCGCAACCCGGGATTTTCACGGAACCAGGATTGATAGGGATTCATATCCTCCTTCCGGTTGAGTTTCCTCCAAACTTTCATCAGGTCTCTGCCGATAGCATAGCGATAATACGAAGTCGGCTTAAAAAACGACCGGTCTATCGGAATGGAAAGTATAAACGGGAA
>SLLW01000057.1 GCA_007133875.1 Balneolales bacterium
AGAATGAAGTTTTGTTTGCAAAATCAGAGTTTGACAAACAATCCCAGGCCGCCTTTGACAAGGTAAAAGCCCTCAAGGTTCAGCTTAATGAGTTTAATCAGGCCAGTGCGGAGTCCGCCGATAAAGCGGCTGCCACCAAACTGGGCCAAACGATCAACAGTCCTGATGTATGGGAAAGCATCGCCCGCAAGATGCTTGACGATTAATTCCGCAGATCCCCCCTTTTAAGGGACGTGTATGACAATAATTTGACTACACGTGGTGTGAAACGGAATCATTTGGGTAACGTTTTCATACGCTTTGATTTTTTCGTTTTTTCATATATACTCCAATGGCGATATTGTTAGATCATACACTCCATTTAGTTAATGAAAGGACGGATTTTAATACTCGACGACGACAAGCTTCTGCTCGGTTTCATGGAAGAGCACCTGTCCATGAATAACTATGAAGTCATTGCATTTGATTCGCCTTTAAAGGCTCTGTCTTATCTTGAGAAAAACGCCATTGACCTGGTAGTCAGTGATGTTAAAATGAATGAGATGACCGGTGATGAGGTGATGAACCACATCAACAAGAATTACCCTGAAACCGGCGTGATTCTCATTACCGGGTTCGGCAGTATCAACCATTCGGTTAATGCCATTCGCAAGGGAGCGTTTGATTACATCACCAAACCGTTTACAACCCGGGAAATTCTCTACCGTGTTGACCGCTATTTCGAAACACCACCGGAAGAGAGAAAACAGGAACCCGCCGCTCCTGTCGCTGCATCAGAAAAATCGAAACCGGCTTCGGATAAATCACGGAGTGGGCCTGCCCGAAAAAGTGCTGCTTCAAATGGGAAAGTGCAAATGGTCGGACACAATCCACATATCAAACGGCTGGTCAGCATGCTCCCCACCATCGCGCCAAGCAGTGCCCCCATTCTGATTCAGGGTGAAAGCGGGACCGGTAAAGAGGTGTTTGCACACCTGATACACCATGAAAGTGACCGGGCAACCGGGCCGTATATCAAAATCAATTGCGCCAATTTGCCAACTGAACTGGTGGAAAGTACACTTTTTGGCCATATGAAAGGGGCGTTTACCGGTGCCATTAATGATCAAAAAGGGGCCTTTGATGAAGCAGACGGCGGCACTTTGCTGCTTGATGAAATCACCGAAATTGATATCACTATTCAGGCAAAGCTGCTTCGTGTGCTGCAGGAGAAAGAGTTTCAGCGCATTGGAAGCCAGAAACCGAAGCGGGTGGATGTCCGGGTTATTGCTACAACCAACCGCAATATTCAGGACGCCATTTCGGAGAACCAGTTCCGCGAGGATCTGTACTACCGGTTGAACGTATTTCCAATCACCATACCTCCGTTGCGGGAAAGGCTGGATGATGTACCCCTGCTGGCCCAGCATTTTGTTGATCGTTATACATCACAATATAACCTTGAGAAAAAGTACATTTCCAAGGAACTAGCCACCCACATGATGAATCAGGAGTGGAAGGGCAATGTCCGTGAGCTGGATAATAAAGTTCACCGGGGAGTAATCCTCTCACAGGGGGATAGTGAAATCACCACCGATCATGTAGAAGACAACATCTTCTCCAATGTGGATGAAGGCATCAAAAGTGAAGTACTTTCCGACATACCACTCATTCCCATTGATGAGATGGAATTGCAGATGATAAAAAAGGCACTGGAGCGAACACAAGGAAATCAGAAGAAAGCTGCGAAACTTCTGGGTATCTCGGATCGCACGATCCGTAACAAGTTAAAAAACAGCGGTTGGGTCGGCGAACTGGATGAGGATTGACTCTCCGCTCACGTGCGAACTGGACGGGAATGGATACTCCTCACAATCCAACACATCACACCCTACCCCGTCTTCTTCTTCCAGCGCATCTTCCCGACAACCTGTTGCGCTTTCCGGATATCTTTGCTTTTCGAGAGTGCGACAAGCCAGCGGCGCATGTAGGTTTCATTGCCCGGTTGATGCTCCAGTAGCTCCTGGTACAGGTTCGAAGCAAATTCATACCACCCTTTTTCCATGAAGAGCGTCAGGTATTCGAACAACTGCTCTTCGGCTTTCGCGTCAATGTTGTCTGGAACCAGGCCAGCGAATAACTCGTTGAAGAATCTGACCGACTGCTCATAATCATCCTGTTCAATGGAAAACAGCAGCAGCCGCTGCAATAGCGATGCATCAACTTTTTCGCCACGCAGCATATACAATCTTTGATAGTGATTGTAGGATTCTTTTCGTAAACCGGCCCGAAACGCCGTTTCGGCCAGCTGCACCAGGGTCTCTTCCTCGGAAAGCAGTTTGTCAAAATTTGCAGCTGAGATGGTTTCCCCAAGCTGATGATACTGATTCAGAATGTCATGCGCCTCATTCCAACGCTTGGCGAGCTGATGTATCCGGAACAGAATCAGATATGGCAGCCGCTGTTTTTCCTCAAGTTTGAGCGACATGACCGCCATCTCCACAGCCTGGGCCCATTTATATTGCTCTGCCATGCAGCTCGCCAGGCCGTTGATTGCAGCAAGCCGGTCATAGTGCAGCACATCATCAGATTTATTCACTCTCCGGTATTGAGCGGATGCAAGGACATATTTCCTTTCATCAAAATAGCGGGCTCCGAGTGCAAGAAACACCTGCGGGGACGGCCTGGCTACCGACAGCTCATCTTCCGGATCCAGATCTCTGAACGGATCGCTATCCCGGTAGATATATACCGGGCTCAAATCAACATCGATCCCTTTCCCGCTGATATACGAGTTGCAATCGGGCAGGTTTTTCCCATTAAATAAAGGGGTATCGGATTTGGCCACCAGCCGAATCTGATAACATTGTCTCAGCTGATTTTCGCTGCGCCACTGTATCATGGCTGCCTTCCAGTTTTGCGGATCCAATGTGTCATCGGCCGGAAGCGAGGGAAGGTGGATGGTTTCGTTATCCTCCAAAAAAAGTACCCACGGGGTATCCACCATTTCGAGTACGCGGTTCCATACCTCCGAGCGATACTCCTCTTTTTCGTAACTATGCCAGACGACCTCCACCGGAACAGAACCGGAAACACCTTCTGGAGCCGCAACATGCACAACCGGGAACACCTTCAACCAGGTGAGAATAAGGCCCGGATTCAGGTAGGCCATGTCGGTCAGGAACAGGACCGGAGTTATATCAGTATTTTGTTCCCTGGTGATGCTTTTACCGGGAGCTGGAAACTGGGTGGGTGTCAACACATCGTTATGGCCCATGGTACATTCGGTTACTTATAGGTGAATCCCGGCTTACATATAATCAAGCAGGGTATTATGGATCATCTGGGTATGCACCGCCATTGCCGCTTCAAATGAAATCTGCGTACGCTGCATATCCGAAAACGCTTTCGCAAAATCGGTATCGACCAGACTGCTCACATCCGACTTTAACACAATATTGGATGACTCATACTGCTCGAACATGAACTCCAGCCGGTTGATGTTGTTGCCAAGGCGGGATGTCTCAATTGATACATGGTCAATAATTTGATCAACATCCGTAAGCATCCCGTTCAATGCCTGGGTGTCGTTATCCAGCAGGGCCTGCTCAATATTCCCGATTATTTCAAACATGTCGCCCGCCTGACTGTTGCGCAGTCCGGTCCCGGTCACACTGGTATCAATAAGCAGGTTATCGGCGGCCTGAACCCGCAACGGTGTGTCATTGCTGAAATCCGCCACACCGCCGGGAACCGCATCGTCAAACTGGAATGGCGCCTCAGCGGAGTTGGTACCGGCAAACAGATAGCGGTCTCCATAGGACATATTCAGTGTTGAGACCATCGTATCGCGAATGCCCTTGATCTCCTGAGCCATATTTTCGCGCACATTACTGCTGGAGGAGTCGGTAGCCGATTGGGTCAGTATCCGTTTGATATCCACAAGGTTGTCCAGCGTCTCGTCAAGCGCTTCCTGGGCCAACCTGCCCTGGCGGAGCCCGCTGCTGATGTTATTCTGATACTGTTCCTGTTTCCGGATATCCTCTTCTATGACACGGCTGCGCTGAAATGAGATCGGATCCTGCGACGGAAAACGGACCTTTTTCCCGCTGGACAGGTCCGACTGGATACCGGCCATATGGCTGCGATTTTTATTGATATCCCGTATAAAATCATCAAAAATGATTTTCTGTGTTATGCGCATGACTACCTCACAAGATTGATAAGTGTATCGTACATTTGCTGGGCGGATGACATGACCCGGGCCGCACCCTGATAGGCTTGCTGAAACTGAATCATCAGGCTGAGTTCCTCATCGATATTTACACCGGCTTCGCGCTCCTGCTGCACCTCCAGCATACGGATCTCCGACTCGCGGGTATCCATGGAGTTGCGCAGGCGTGATAATTCACTGCCCGGCTGGCTGATTGTATCCACGGAATAGTCGATCAGCTTGCGTCCTTCAACAAGCTGCTGGTTCCGGAGCTCGGCAAGGGACGCTGCAATTTCTCCGTTTCCGGCTTCACCGGCATTTGATGATGCGGCAATGTGCTGATGGTTGTCCACAATCTCCTGATTCACCCGGATGGTCGCAGCGGTAACTCCCGCGGGATCGAAGAAATCACGCGTCACCCCGTCTTCCAGTCCGAAACCCTGGTTATGCAGGGCATTCACTTCGGTAACCAGCGTTCCGGCGATCTGATCCAGCCGGTCGATCATCCCCGGAATGTCCTGCTGATACATGTCAATGCTGGCGGCCAGCTTGCCGCCGGAGGGGTTGATCGTTGTCCCGTTGCCCAGTTCAACCCGGTACGTTTTTTCAACATCATTAAGATCGGGTTGTAACTCCCGGAACCTGTCCTCGGCCAGTACCTGGACCCCGCCGATATGAACCTCAAGGCTGCCGTTTTTTACTGTTGTCGTCTCGATATCAACCAGGTTGGAGAGCTTCTCTAGTTTCGCAATCTGAATATCCAGACTTACATTATCCGGACGCCCCATCGCTTCCGCTGTGGTGATCGATTTGTTTAGTGAGGCGAGATCGCTGAGAAGATCGTTGATCTGTCTGATGTTGGATGTGATCGAATCGCGGGTGGTATCACTAACCCGGTCCAGGTTTCGGTTCATATCCTCCAGCTTTTCGGACAGCTGCCGGGCATCACCGACCAGGTTGTTCCGCACGCTCATATCCTGCGGATCGTTTGAAAGCTCGGAAAACGTATTGAAGAGCTTGCCGATCTGAACATCCAAATCACCGCCGGAATCGGATGCCATGGATGCCTCCAGTTGTTCCAGGACTTTTTCCCGTTCCTGCATGTAGCCCATCTCCTGGCGCTTGTCGTGCAGCTGGATATCGGCAAGGTCGTTTCGCAGGCGGGTGATACCGGTCACATTAACCCCAAGACCGGCATTATAGCCGGGCATCAGCTGTCCCACCGGAGCTTTATCCACCCGCTGGCGGCTGTACCCCGGGGTATCGGCATTGACAATATTGTTGGATGTTACCGACAGCGATCGTTCAGCACTCTGTAAACCGCTTTTGGAAATTTCTATGAGTGTTCTCATGTGTGACTCTGATTTAATACTTTAAAATTCTGTTCGGACCGGAACCGTTGTTTTGGGGATGAACCTTATGCGTGGCAGCGATTGTCAGCCATGCTGGTTCACAGCAATGCCGGATTGAACGGATGATGTCTCACCGTTTGGCCGGTAATGCATGTTTTTTCCGTTCTGGAGATTGTACACCGACCGCATCAGAAGCCCATTCTGCTCCTGGGCGAATTCCAGCAGCTGTACAAGGTGATCCTGTTGCTGTTGCAGCCGTTTGACATTGCCTGTGATCAGATTCTGCCACTCGGTGATATAGGCGGTGTATTCCGGAAAGCGTGTTTTCAGCGATTCCAGGGTAATCCGTTCCTCGTTATCGTCCGCACCGGTGGTAAGGGTGTGGAGCTCCGCAATCAGTTCCTGTTCCGCCTTATGGAAATATTGCTGGGCCGATGCATTTTTTTCTGTGAGCTGAAGCACCATGGTGGCATCCGATGCAACCACCGCATCCAGTTGTTCGGACATCACGGTCGAGAGTTCCCGGGAGGCTTTGTCGATATTCCGGACTTTTGCCGACAAGGAATGGATGGGGAGTTCTGCTGATTCCTGGTGTTGCATAATCAATCAATTAAGTAATGGATAGTAGTTACAAATCAATGGGCGGTTTATCGTCCGTCCTTTCGTTGCTGAGAGGCATGGGTCCCGGGTTTTCCTCCGGATTGTCCGGTTCCTTCAACTGATCCAGCCGTGCCCAATATTCTTTGACCATATCTGCCATACCCAGCTGCCTCTGGGCTGCCAGTTCACCGGCAAGTGCATCGGTGATAAACTCACGGTAGAGTGCATTTGACTGACCTGCTCCGGATGATTTATCGGTCATATCAAACGCATCTTTAGTCATTTCCTGCACCAAATGGCGCGCAAACAGCTCTTCAAAATCAGTAGCGGTCTGCTCCCGGCGCAGCTCGGCTTTTCGTTCATCCCCCGCTGTGTGCAGGTTCATCGCTATGAAATTTTCTACATTCATGATCTTCGTTTAATCTAAAATCCGGCTGATACCGCATTTTGCGGTCCGGCCAATTCCGGTCACATATGGTCACTCCGGCCAATTCCGGCCAACTCCCGGATCACATCACAATCAGTTTTGCCCGCAGCGCTCCGGCTCGATCCAGGGCCTGGAAAATGGAGATGATATCCCGCGGGCTCAGGCCCAATGCGTTTAGCGATCCCGAGAGCTGTTCGACGGTAGTCTCCGGTTCAAGCAGCATGGTCTGAGCCGCCTGTTCGCTGATTCCCACTTCCGGAATCTGTTCGATGACCGTTTCCCCTCCGGCAAATGGCAACGGCTGTACAATGAACGGTGTCACCTGTGTTCGAATCTGGATATTGCCATGGGCAATCATCACCTCATCAATAATCACACTTCCGCCCGCGACAATGGTGCCGGTTCGTTCGTTGATCACAACTCGCGCCGGTGTATCAACGGCAATCTCCTGCTCCATGACGATGCTTGTGAAGGTGTTCATGGAACCGGGTTCCCGGAACGCTTCCGGCCAGGTCACATAAACCAAACCGGGATGCTGCACCTCGGCCAGGTCTTCATCAAACGTGGTGTTGATCTCCTCGGCAATTCGCCGGGCGTTGGTATGGTTCGGATCCCGAAGCACGAGGCCAAGCGGCGCATTTGCATTATGTGAAAAACGGGTATTATTCTCGACAATCCCTCCGCCGGGAACGGTTGCTGTCAGTGTCTGATTCCGGGTAATCCGGGCACCGGGTATTTCGGCCGTGATCCCGCCCACAACCAGCGGGCCCTGCGCTTTTGCAAAAACTTCCTCATTGTCGGGATCAAACAGAGGTGTCTGCAGCAACACCCCGCCCTGAAGGCTGCTGGCATCTCCGAGTGAGGAAACAGTCACATCGATCTCGCTTCCCGGTGCATGGTAAGGGCCGATCGTAGCCGTTACCATCACCGCTGCCACATTACGGGTCCGCAGACGGTCGCCATCAACGGTAATACCAAAATTTTCCAGCATGTTGGCTATGGATTGCACGGTGAATACCGACCCACGGCTGCTCAATGTGCGGTCGCCCGACCGGTCAAGTCCGGTAACCAGGCCATATCCGATCAACTCCTTGCGGTGGGCATGTTCCACTTCGACCAGGTCACTGAGCCGTGTCTGTGCCTCTGTTTCGGAAACGGCCCCTGCCCCCATCGCCATCACTAACAAAACCAGCAAAAGCCGGCCGGCTGATATCCAACCGGGGTTATCATGGTGCTGGAATGTATCCATTTTATGCTGTTGCAAATTCATATTCCCTACCTCAGTTCACGTACAAGAATCGCGGCCCCCATGGCAGCTCCGA
>SLLW01000391.1 GCA_007133875.1 Balneolales bacterium
CAATAACCGGCTAAATCAACACCATTTTAGTCGATCTAAAAAAAAGAATGATTTTTTGTTTGACAATTATCAATCAAATTGATTAATTACTGGAAGTACGTGTTTTGCAGGAATGAAAAGTAACCAGGAAAAGCTGTATGGCCATGGATAATGTCCTGCTTTGAAACGGCCGAAATTTTCAATGTGGACTAACTAAGTTTAAATGCAGATATTGCATAAAAGTGAGCAGAGCAACAGAAATTGTTACGGGGCCTGAAGCTTAATTTCAGTCTTATATACTCGGACAGATCCTCAAGAATCAGATAAACCAACCAATTCATACCGGGATTATGTTGCTGGAAGCAGGAAGCGCTTTTATGCAAGTATCAAAAAGTTTCGTTTAAAATCTTATGTGCGCAGAAAGACTTTTTCCTATTTATCAATCAATATGATTAACCAAATTGATGCTGCGCAGCACCTCATCGAAACGATCTGTGCTGCGTGACGAAATAAAGAACAAGTCAGACACACAAAAACGACTCATATTCGGTTATTAAGCCGATTTTAATGACAGATAATTCAAAACTCAAGGTTGCTCATATGGATCATATGAAACGATTTTTTTCAATACTTGCCATGGCTGTACTCTTTTTAGCCGGACCTGATCTCTTTGCTCAGTCTACAGGGATCATTACCGGAGAATTGGTGGATCAGCAATCCGGTGAAGAGCTAATAGGGGCCAATGTGGTGATCGAAGGCACCAGCACAGGTTCAGCCACCAATCTGGACGGCGAATTTACCATCCGTGGAGTCCAGCCGGGAACCTACACACTGGTTGCCACTTATCTCGGATACGAAGAAGCCAGGGTGGATGTGGAAGTGGTAGCAGGTGAACGGACACGGGTTGAAATCGCCATGCTGAGGATGGGCCTTGTTGGAGAGGAAATCGTCCTTTCGGTACAGGCCCGCGGACAGGCACAGGCGATCAACCGTCAGATTTCAAGGAGAACCATCTCCAATATTGTTTCATCTGACCGAATCCGGGAAGTGCCGGATGCCAACGCCGCCGAATCGGTGGGACGTCTGCCCGGGGTCTCTATTCAACGCTCGGGCG
The DNA here is from genome assembly GCA_007133875.1 of Balneolales bacterium. Classification (GTDB taxonomy): domain Bacteria; phylum Bacteroidota; class Rhodothermia; order Balneolales; family Natronogracilivirgulaceae; genus SLLW01. Next base: position 1,094 of record SLLW01000391.1, read on the forward strand.
GGGAGGCCAGTAAAATCTCCATCCGCGGCCTCTCACCGAAATACAATGCCATCACTGTCGAGGGGATGAGGCTTCCGGCAACCGATCAGGCCGACCGAAGTGTGGATATGTCCATGATCTCCCCCCAGATGCTCGGCGGGATTGAGGTCACCAAAGCGAGCCTGCCCAATCAGGATGCCGATGCCATCGGAGGTACAGTTGACCTGCAGCTTCGTCGTGCACCCGAAGATTTTCAGGTAGATATGTCACTGGAAGGAGGTTACAATCAGCTCCAGGGCACCTACGACAACTACAAATTCGGAGGGAGTGTGAGCGACCGGTTCCTTGATAATCGCCTGGGAGCCATTGTAAACCTGAATTATGAAGCGCGTGATCGAAGTACCGATACCTATAATGCCAACTATGACCGGCAACGGATTGAGGAGGATGTTTATACACTACGCACCAATGAGCTGCGCCTGCAGGAGAATACCCAGCGACGGACCAGAAGTGGCGGCAGTGTATTGGTGGATTACAATCTTCCTAATGGCCGGATTGTACTGAACTCTTTCTATAACTCCCGGCTTAATGACGAAGTTATTCGTACCAACCTTATGAATGCTGACGGCCTGGATCATCGATATGAGCTTGGTATCAACGAAAATGAGCTTACTATCTGGCAGAATATGCTGGCATTCGAAAATGATTTTGACCTTTTTACATTTCGGGTATCCGGTGCATACAGCCAGTCCCGAAATGAAAGTCCAGACAACCTGTCCATTGATTTCGAGGAGCAGGGAGGCCTGAACCGGGCTCTAATGGATCGTAATGACCCCACCACCATACCTGGTTCGGCACGGCTTGATACCTCACGGACCAATCTCTACTCCATTTATGAGGGTATGAGAGAAACCGAAGAGGATGTTTTACAGTTTCAGACAAATGTTGATGTTCCTTTCCGCATCGGCCGCTGGATTGAGGGAAGTTTTGAGTTTGGCGGTAAGCATAGCTATACCTCCCGAATGAACAATGAAGATCGCTGGGGACTCGGAAATCTGGCGTATGGAGGCGGAAGCGAATATCGCCGGTTACTGGCCGAGCAGATGGATGGACTCAGTCCGGATCCCACCGCCGGCACCGTTTCACACATTCCCATCTCTGATGTCTGGGACGAGGGGTATTCAAGAAGTAATTTCCTGCCCGGAATGGACGGTGACTGGCCTATCGGTTTTACGCCGCATGTGGATCGCGTGTATGAGATACACAGAATATTGGAACCCGAATATGAGCGTGATGTCGGTTCCACTTTTCGTAACGACTATGACGGTTCAGAAATCCTATGGGCCGGATATGCCATGACGGAACTCAATATCGGTCAATATGTGACCTTTATCCCCGGTTTCCGGTATGAGCATATGGAAACCGATTATTCAGCCATGCGTGTTCGTGAAGCGATGATCCCCGACCGCGGAGATCCCGGAATTGCGATTGAACCGGCCCGTGCTGAGCGCCAGAATGACTATTTCCTGCCGATGATTCACCTGCGGATAAGCCCGACAAACTGGATGGATGTCCGTCTGGCCCGAACCAATACACTCACACGGCCTGACTATATGCAATTCTCACCGAGCTTTTCGATTGATCAGTATCGGCGGGACATCTTCGCTGGAAATCCCATGCTGCAGCCATCGGAAGCATTGAATCACGACCTTTCCTTCTCATTTTACACCAACGAAATCGGATTGATCACCGTCTCGGCTTTCCATAAACAGGTGGATGGGTTAATCTGGCATCAATCGTATCGGGATCGTGAGAATGAACAGGGCGAACGCCTGCTCGACCTGGAATATCCACAAGAAGCCGTTGCAGGAATTCCGATGATTCATACCGCGTTGAATAACACCAATGACGCCTATTACCGGGGCATCGAGTTTGATTTTCAGACCAATTTCTGGTGGCTTCCCCGGCCTTTTGACGGCATCGTTCTGAGTATGAACTACACCATCATCGATTCTGAAACCGAATATCCGACATACTATATTGAAAGGATGTTGATCAATCCTCCTTTTACTACAGATGTGCTTCGCGACTCCACCCGTACCGGGCGACTGCCGAACCAGCCGGACCAGGTTGCGAATATCCAGGTCGGCTACGACTTTAAAGGGTTTTCCGCCAGAGTATCCTTTATGTATCAGGGAGAAACATTACAGTCTGTCGGAAATGTACCTGAAAACGATCACTTTACAGACGAATACTTGCGGGTTGATGCCCGTGTGAATCAACGAATCGGTCACGGTTTTGAGGTATTTGGCAATCTGAATAATATCAACAACAGGCCCGACCGGAACTTCCAGTCCGCACTGGGCGGCTTTCCGACCTACAATCAAAATTACGGAGCTACGTTTGATATCGGACTCCGCTTCCGATATTAACCCGGACACCGTTTTATGCAAAAAAGATAGCGTCACAAAAAAAAACAGAAAGATTACTTCGGAGGAACGATGGGAGTCTTTCTGTGTTACAATCAATCACAAAAAGAGGAAACCTGTTATGAAACAGAGGATTACAGCATTAAGTACCATGCTATTGCTCTTTCTATTCGCCTGGTCAACTGCCGTTATGGCAAATGAACATGTCAAGGTGGTGGAATGGGCTGATGAAGATGGCTTTGTTATCATGAATGCACTACTTGATGCCATCGCTGAAGACATTGATGAAGATGGTAATTACATCGGCCCGGAAGACCGGGTGTATCAGCTTCAGGCAAATGGATTCTATTTTAATACCGAGCGTATTGAATCACCGGGTCCGCTTCGCATCGTCGGGGAAGAGCCCGGAGATGGTGACCAACCGGCTATTCTTCAAAACCGGCACGCCGATGATGATTCATGGGATGAAACCATGATCGTCTCCCAGAACGATCTGGAACTGCGTCACCTGTGGATCGTTGGCCGTACAGAACAGGGAAGTGAAGGCTGGGGTCTGATCGATATCGCCGGGGACAACTCCACGGTGATTATCGACCATGTTGTGTTGGAATACAACCTCTCGGCGGTGATTCACAACCTTGCCCCGGGAACCGATTTCAGCATGACCAACTCCCATTTCCGGAATCTGATCGACCACTCGCAGTACTGGGCCGGTCGGGTGATCCGAACCGAAGCTCCGACCAGCAGGCTGTTCTTTGAGAATAATACATTCTTTAACGTTGGCCACACCATCGTTCAGGTACAGCAGACCGAAGGTGAACTCTGGTTCAATCACAACACCGTAGTCAACTCCGGACGCCATGTCCTTCAAGCCGAAGGTGTACAGTGGCAACGTGCATTTATCGCCAATAACATGTTTATAAACGGGTACTGGCACGGAGAAACCGAAGATGATTTCAGTGCCATCCGGGAAGGTGAGCCGGATAACCAGTACGGATCCTGGATCTCGCTGGACTACCTCGATCCCCAGCTTGGTTTCGAAGATCAGCGCCGGATCGGTATCCTCAATAATGCACACTATGTTATCCCTGAAATATGGGACCTATATGATGAGTATCCGGAAGATGTAGAACCAGACGCCGGGGCACCCGCCGAGGGCGATGTCCGTGCCGCCGCTTTTCTGAACCAGCGGGCCATGGATATCATCGGCGAGTGGGAAAATATCAAGTTTGAAAACCACCTCAACCTGATCGGGGAAGATCTCGGCCTCCAGTTTTATGAGGATGGCCATTTTGATGATCTGTTTATAGATATGTTTGCCTGGCTCTCCGCGCAGCGGGCCGGATTGGAACCAAGCGAATACTACTGGGATATTGACCGCGATCCGAGCCCCAGTCCCGATCCGACTCCGTCGGTAGGCCAAGTTTATCCGATTGCGGAAAATGCCGAGAACTTCGCATACACCCACAGTGGGGCCATGAGCAATGCCGTGGGTGGCTATCCGGTAGGGGATCTGAACTGGTTCCCGGATCAAAAAGCCGACTGGGAAGCCAACCGTGATGCCCAGGAGCAGGAAATCCGCGATATGTTCGATGCTGCCGAAGAGCTTAATGCTGTTGCCGACCTGGAGGCCGAAGACGGTATCCTTGATGGTGATGCCCACGTTGTGGAATTTGACGGATTCGAGTACTTCCACCTCGAAACAGGCGGGTTTACCTGGACTTTCGAAATGGAGGAAGGCGGCGAATACGGACTCAACGTATTACACAATAAAGGTAATGAAGGGGATCGTGGCCAGGTTATCGAAGTCAATGGTGTCAATCTTCGAAATGATGATGAGTTTGGCGAATATTTCTTCCCCGGTGATCAACCCAATAACGAATGGCTGGTAGAAGAGATTCGTAACGAGGATCTCTATGAAGGCGAAATCGTTATGAACGAAGGGCAAAACACAGTATCCATCCGTGCATCCTGGGGATGGCAAGCTTTTGCCGGTTTTGAAATCGTCGATGCCGGCGGAAACGTGGTTGCTGAATACACAATTTTCGACAGTGATATCAGTGCAAGCGGAACCCTCACGTGCCTTGATGAACCCGATGGTGCCGAGGTAGATTTCTGCCCGAGTGGTGGCGCCTGGGTTAACTACGGCGGAAGCGGCGAAGTAGGTTTTGACCTTGAGTTCAAGGGAACCGGTCTCTACAATATCCAGTTCTATTATATGCTGGAGAGCGGGTCCGCTACGGCCGATCTGTATGTCGGTGGTGAGTTTGTTGAAGAGGTGTTCTTTGATGAAGCTACCGGTTCTTCAGAAGTGGTTGTAGCCAGTGTCAACATCGATGAAGGAACCCAGGGTTTCTCATTGGTCAGCGATGATGCCGCATTGAATCTCGACCGTGTTATGATCTTCACTTCGACCGATGTATGGCTCTCTGCCGATGACGGTGGAACTACGCTTCCGGAAGGATTCGAACTGAGCCAAAACTACCCGAATCCCTTCAATCCGACCACACAGATCCGGTTTGAGATCCCATCCGCATCGGATGTGCGTCTGGATGTCTACAATCTGATCGGTCAGCGTGTAGCTACCCTTGTTGACGGATTCCAGGCAGAAGGTACACACACCGTACAGTTTGACGGTTCGCATCTCTCATCCGGTGTTTATATCTACCGGCTGCAGGCAGGCAACCATACCTCCGTACGGAAGATGACACTTATTAAATAAGGTAAATTCTTTAGTGATTCCTGAACACAGAATTCCCCCGGTTCCGCAGCTTTGTGAAACCGGGGGATGAATTTAAAAAACGCCGATGTGGGTTTCCGCTTCGGCGTTTTTTATGTAATCATGATTCTTCCGTCCTAGTACCAAATCGTGTTACCTTGAATGACAACACATAAACACAGAAAACGATGAAAATATACTTACATGTCATATTGGCTTCGATGTTGCTATTTGCACCATCGGCATTTGGCCAAAACAACATCACCATCAATGCCGATCAGGAACTGAGTAATATCAACCACCATATTTATGGCCATTTTGCAGAGCATCTGGGAACCGGTATCTATGAAGGCGTCTGGGTGGGAGAAGATTCTGAGATCCCCAACACCGAAGGGTTCCGGTCAGACGTTCTGGAAGCCCTGAAACAACTTGAAATCCCGAATATCCGCTGGCCGGGCGGTTGTTTTGCCGATGAATATTTTTGGATGGACGGAATCGGCCCCCGGGAAGACCGGCCGAAGCGCATCAATACCCATTGGGGTATGGTAATAGAGGACAACAGCTTCGGTACGCATGAATTCCTGCGTCTGACCGAACTTCTTGATGCCGAACCGGTTGTTGCCATGAATGTGGGCAGCGGCACCCCCCGTGAATTGCAACAGTGGATCGAGTATATGAACTATGACGGCGACAGCGACATGGCCAACCTCCGTCGTGAAAACGGCCGTGAGGACCCCTGGGGCGTAAAATATGTAGGTGTGGGCAACGAGAGCTGGGGCTGCGGCGGTAACATGCGTCCGGAGTATTATGCCGATCTGTACCGCCGGTTCGCCACCTATACCCGCAACTACAGTGGAAACGAAATTTTCCGTGTGGCCAGCGGCTATGATAGCGACCGCTACTGGTGGACCGATACGATGATGGAACGCGCCGGTGACATGATGGAGGGGCTCTCCCTGCATTATTACACGATTGCAGGACCAAATTGGCAAGAAAAAGGTTCTTCCATAGATTTTCGTGAGGACGAATACTTCTCAGGGCTGAAAACGGCTTTGAGACTTGATGAAATCATTACAGGGCACTCCAATCGCATGGACCGTCATGATCCCGAAAAGCGTGTAGCCATGGTTGTTGATGAGTGGGGGATCTGGACCGACCCGCTTCCGGGTACCGAACCCGGTTTTCTGCAGCAGCAAAACTCGATGAGAGATGCTTTGATTGCTTCCATATCACTTGATATTTTAAACAAGCATAGCGACCGGGTTCGAATGGCCAATATTGCACAGATGGTTAATGTACTTCAGGCCATGATATTAACTGATGGAGAACAAATGTTGAAGACCCCGACGTATCATATATTCGATATGTACCGGGTTCATTTTGATACCAAATTATTACAAACACATATCAATGTTGCAGATTATGAATACGATGGCGATAGTATTCCGACGATCAGTCTGACTGCATCAAAAAATGATGACGGACAATTAAACATCACGATGACTAACCTTAACGCTCAGGAGACACAGGTTGCCGACATCACTATCCGTGGGCAAAATGTGCGCCGTGCTCACTCGGGTCGTTTGCTTACCGCCGAAGAAGTGAATGCGATCAATACATTCGAGAATCCGGATAACATCACTATCCGGGATTTTGATCAGTTTAGCCTGGA
>SLLW01000416.1 GCA_007133875.1 Balneolales bacterium
GAAAAGAGCTGCGTTCAGCGGATTTCTTTAACAAATTGTTTTATGTGGAAGGCTCACTGGAGAGAGGCCCGCGTATTGAGGTAAATGGAAAATATTATGATCTGTACGCCCCGAATCCGGATCACCGCGAATATCTGAATCAGCTGGCTGAGGATGGGGAGGAGATCGGGTTTATCGGCAGACTTGGGACTTTCCGTGGAAACTGGCAGTTTGTTATTGGCGACCGCACTTATATTAATCCGGCCCGGGATCCCCGTCCATAATCGAGATTAAGTGAAATAATCAAGCATATCGAAAAGCAGGTGTGTATGAGTGACTGCGGTCATGTAATCGATTATGAGTGTGATGCATCTGCATCTCCGTGAGATGATTACAAGATTAACACGGTGTGGGCAGATTCACCATACAATCCCTCGCTTTGTATGGACACATAAATAATGGTTTGATTTGCCCAGAAAGCTGCAATGGAACGCATATGGGCATTTGATAATGTCGTTCCGTATTTGCGAGCTCCACTGCGTAATTTTCATCCAAACCTCACTTCAAGAACATCATTTGCCTGGATGCCACATATCCCCCGGCTTCTATTCTGTATATAAACACCCCACTGGAATAACTGCCGGCATCAAATGTCACATCATGCAGACCGGCTGACCGGACCTCATTCACAAGTGTGACAACATGCTGACCGAGAAGGTTGTAAACCGACAAGGTAACATGTGTCTGTTCCGGCACGGTGAAGCGAATTTGTGTGCCTGGATTGAAGGGATTCGGATAATTTTCATATAGATGATACGTACTCGCCACTTCATCGTTTTCTGTTCCGGTTCCCAAATCCGGCATTGGCGGCGGATTTTGCTGGTTGTCCTGGAGCCAGGGGTAGGTGCTGCCCTCCGTGATGGTCCATGTTCCGTCAAAATCCCAGGTGTCGAAGGAAGCTTGTTCCATCATCTGCACAGATGAATACCCGGCTATCCCATCTTCCGCTCCCATAAGTCCGACTCCATTCAATTCGGGATTTATCCCGGTATTCCAGTACGAATTGGTAACACCCTCTTCCGAATTTGCTCCTGCAAATCCCCCGGAAAAGCTGCCCTCACTCACTATGCCGGCTGCATAACCGTTTTCAATGGCTCCGTTGGTATTGTTTCCTGCAAAACCACCCAAAAAACCACTTTCACCCATGACATTCCCCGTGGCATAGCTGTTCTGTATGACTCCTGTATTATTCCCGACCAGCCCGCCAGCCATACCGGAACCAACTACAATTACGTTTCCCGTGCCAAAACTGGCCATGATCTCACCCGAATTACCATTCCGACCCACCAGGCCGCCGGTTTCATCATTTCCTGTAGTTTCCCCTGATGAACTGCTGTTGGTGATGGTACCATTATTTCGCCCCACCAGGCCACCGGTGTCGGTCCCGTCTCCATATACATTACCCGATGCATAGGAACCGGTGACAGAAGCGACCGAATGATTCCTGCCTACAAGGCCACCAACACGGTTGTCACCTCCGGATACATCTCCTGTCGCATACGAATCCGTTATGGTTCCCTGATTATCCCCCACCAGGCCACCAATATCAATCCCGCCGCCTGTGACATTTCCTGTTGCATAACTTGCGGTGATATCACCACTCATCAATCCGGCCAGACCACCGACCCATGATTGTTCGCCTTCGACATTCACATCGGCATGGCTGTCCGTGATCGCAGCTGAACTGGTCAGATTCCCAACAAGTCCGCCAATCGCCGGGGAAACACCCGAAAGATTTCCTGTCGCATACGAATCAGAAATTTCTCCACGGCCGACTCCTGCGATACCACCAATACCGCCATCGCCGATAAATGCGATATCCTCCAGCCCGAGGTTACTGACCTTACTGTCTATCCCCAAAGATGCAAACAGACCTATCTGTGATTCCGGCCGGTTAATGGTCAATCCGGATATCGAATACCCATTTCCATCCAGTGTCCCTTCAAAAACACCCTGAATCGGCTGAAATCCCGCTCCATCATTCCATTCCGCAGTTCCTCCTGCTTCAATGTCACTTCCCAACTCATAATACGCGGTAATGTCATTGCCCATCTCCTGAAGCTGATCCACATCCATGATGGTGTAGGGATCTTCTTCTGTCCCGGATCCCTCGCCGGAAAATTGAGAAAGCGCCGGTGACAAACCCGCACTTGTCACTAAAAAAGTTACTGCGATCGATAATATTTGCAGCTTTTCCATTCCCATAATTGCACCCCACTTGTGTCGTTTTTGGATTCACGTTACCTGAGGCAAACATATCCGGCGGTCAGGTGCAAGATGGGCTCACCACTATCAACCTATCACATAAATTCAGCAATATCAATTTTTTATATGCAATAACATGAGAGTGGCAACAACAGGAGTCCCGAGATATTCGGGCTGTTTCCGCCCGTGAAAAGCCTGATCAAACCTGATAAAAATGGCAGACTTTTGCAGGAATCCATGATGTTCAGGCGGTTTCCCGGAGCGTGATATTTTCAAGGCAATGACCAGAACCAATACGTGTCCATGTCACACCAACCGGAACGAAAGGCGGATCCACGTTCCATGATCATTGCCCATCTGCAGTTCTCCCTTCAGCTGCTTGCTCAGTCCCCTGATGAGGTTCGTTCCGAGGCTCACATCATCCGTATCACCAGAAAGCAGCTCATCCGGCAGCCCGACTCCGTCATCCTTGATGTACAGCACGCAATCATCACCATCCATGGATAGTGTGATGTGAATATTCCCCTTATCCCGTCCCGCAAAAGCGTGCTTGTAACAGTTGGTGATTACTTCGTTTGCAAACAGCCCGCAAGGTACCGCCTGGGTGATCTCAAGGTAAATCTCATCGGCATGAACCTCCGACTGAACCGCGGTCCCGGCATCCTCGTAGTGATTTTCTATGTGTACCGCGAGTTCGCTCAGATAGGAGCCAAATTCAACCTCAGCAAAGGTATCGGTCTGATACAGTTTTTCATGGATCATCGCCATGGATTTGATCCGGTTTTCGCTCTCATTCAGCAGAGCGACAATGGCGGGGTCGGATTGTTCCTGCGCTTTCAGTGACAACAGGCTTGAAATCACCGCCATGTTGTTTTTTACCCGGTGGTGAATCTCGGATAACAGCACATTTTTCTCCTTGAGCGATTTCCGGATGGCCTCTTTGGACACTTTCGCCTCACTGATATCCTGGGCAAACGAAATCACCTGCGTCACCCTGCCATTGTTGTCATAGAGTGGAGAAGCCGACATGCTGATATGGATCCGGGATCCGTTCTTCCGTTTCCGTTCCAGCTCAACGTCGGTCAGCTGCTGACCGGACAGCACACGGTCCAGCAGATCGTAGTGCTGCTCCTGCTGATTATCCGGCACATCCGGGGCCGGCTTTCCAATTACCTCATTCCGTTTCCATCCGAACGTCAACTCCGCTGCTCTGTTCCAGAGGGTTATCCGCCCGTCGGTGTCGGTCACCGTAATTACCATCGGCGAGCTTTCAATCAGAGCTTCCAGCTGCTGGTTGTTTCGCTTCATGATCGACTCCGACTTCTTATATTCGGTCAGGTCGTACATGGTACCGTAAATTTGCGGTGACCCACCGTTCGAAGAATCGAGCATCAGACAGTTCCACTCCAGCCAGCGCACGCCGCCTTTTTGGGTAATAAGACGGAATTCCCTGCGGATGTTCTTCGTTTTACCCCTGACAAGTCCGGTCAAAGCCTGGTTCGCCTCCTCCCGGTCATCCGGATGGAGATAATCGAAGATACTATGATTTATACAGTTGGAATGTTCGTAGTGTAGAACTTCACTCCATGCCGGATTCAGATACCGGATAATCCCTTCGCTATCGGTATGAAAGACCACTTCACGGATTGTGCTGACCAGTGTCCGGTACCGGTCTTTGCTCTCCACAAGTGACTCCTGCACTTTCGTTTTCTGGATGAAATGTCCCAGGGCACTGGCAATGGTTTTAAGGACCTGGGTGATATCATTCGACCATTTATCATCATTGGAGCAGTTATCAAATCCCATAACACCCCAAAAATCGTCACCCACATAAACAGGAGCCAGCATGATGACTCTCGTTTTCTGATCTTTCAACCATTTTTGTGTGGATCCATCGAGTTCGTTGGTGGCCAGTTGTCCAACTTTGCCCTTTTCAAGTTTTTCGAATACATCCGGAACGCGATCTTTCCATTTAATGCCGAGCGTTGCTTTGGTGTTCAAAACTTTAAGGGAGTCATGCTTAACCCACTCGTATTCCATGTTGCTGATGATTTTTTCACCATGCTGGTAATTTCGATAGACATATACCCGGTCGATATTTCCGGCCATGCCCATGATTTTCAGCATTTCCCTGATCGCTTCATCATAGCCGGGAGTTAACAGCAGCTGATAGATCGACTGTGCCATACCGCGGAGAATGGCTGTCAGGTAGTGCATCTCCTGATTGGTTTGCCGGTACAGCGTATAATCCTGGTAACTGCCTTCATAACAAACCAGCTTCCCTTTCTCATCTTTCACTGACCGGGCATTGGTCAGCAGCCATATTTTTTTCTGATCTTTCTGATAAGCCCGAAACATGAAATTGGAAACGAATCCGGTCTCATACATCCCTTTTTTGAAATCATCTTTTCTTTCGGGATCCACGAACTTCCGTGTAAAATTGCCGAATTCACTATACAAATCCTCCACCGAATCGTATCCCAAAATGCGCGCAAGTGCCGGATTGGCCCAGAGCAGACGCCCATCCGGATTTGTCCGGGCGACACCGATACCGGCCTGTTCGAACATTTCCTGATACCTCTTGCGGGAATGGTAGAGTGATCGTTCGTGTGCTTTTAAGCTCTTTTCCACTTCATACCCGGAATAACCGATAAACAGAAAACCGATCAGGACAATCCCCCCCAGCACCCACCGAATTATTTTGCCAATTCGTTGCTCATACTGCACCAGCCCTGCCTGAAAAATTTCGCTCTGTTCCTGAATTTCCTGGTTCAGTGCCTGGAGTTCCGCGATATAATTCCTGACAGCCTGCTGTGTCATCGTTCCATGCACATGATCCCGAAGCAGCCTGCGGGAAAAGTCGAACATCCGGTAATGATACGCTATGGCATACTCCCACGAATCCGCATCATTATATTTGAACGGTAAATACCGGCTATAGATGCTAATACGATTCATCCGGGATACCTGGTTCATATCAAATCCAACCTGCATAAATGCATCCGATATAGTTTCATGCACCTCTCCGTCACGTTCCTCTTCATTCACAGCTTTTGCCAAATCTACCAATGGAGAGGAAGTACTTCGGAATTTCTGCAGATCACGAACCTGTCCTGAGTAGGCATAGTTACTCAGATGCATCGATGCCTCGGCCTGGATGCGGTTTATTTTGTTGTTCATCTCAAGCAGCATCCGGCAGGATTTCTGTATATCCATCCCTGCCAGATAAACGGCAATGGGTACAAGAACCAGCCCCAATGCTGCGTATAACAGGTATCTGTAAAAGACAATTTCCTTTGCAGGCTTCAAAACAGCTTGTTATATCGATGATTTATTATAGTACTCACTCTCTTTTTATCGACTGCAATTGTTATTTCCATAGGTCAGAAGTTGCAATTTTTTTAATCATTTCGGGGTTATCGTGGCGACCCCATATTGAATGTTTACATGGTTAATGACATATTATGACACCGGTCCGGTATCCATGGTGATGAATATGTTATAACGCACCATGGCGAAACTATTTAAAAATCCGGAGCTGGTTTACCATTCAAATCTTCTATTTAACAGAGTATTAACTTCCCCACGATCAATACCGGAGGTATTATGAAAACTTCAGTTCTCATCCGTTTCCCGATATTTTCACTGATGCTTTTATTATTTATGTCAGGCTGTAATCAACAACGGGCCGAGCCATCCGGAGAACCTGCTCCTCTTCAGGGCAAACAGGTCGCATTTCTCATAGCCGAAGGTTTTCACGATGCCGAAACCTTGTTTCCTATGGCCTATCTTATCAATCACGGTGCCAATGTAACCGTAATCGGTATTGAACCGGGCACCTATACCGCTTACAACAGCGATGTCAATGTGCGGGTAGAGAAGGCTGTTGCCGAATTGTCGCCTGATCAGTTTGATGCTCTCGTCATTCCCGGTGGCGGCTCACCGGCCAACCTGAGAGAAGATGATGGTGTGGTTTCTTTTGTCCGGGCATTTGTTGATGCGGACAAACCGACTGCCGCCATTTGCCACGGCCCTCAGGTGCTGGTTACTGCCGGCATTTTGGATGGACGTACCATCACCGGATTTGAAGCTATTGAAGAGGAAATCACCGGTGCCGGGGCCACATTTGAGGATGTTGAGGTACAGGTTGACGGCAATCTTATCACTTCCCGAATACCAGAAGACCTTGCTGTATTCACCCTTCAGATCGCCCGGTCACTGATGGACTAATCGCCGCTGTTCTCTTTGCAAACCCTGTGGGAATCATTTTCCACAGGGTTGGGATTTCCTCAATCCAGTGGATCCAGCGCACCGGTCTCCTCAAAAAACATGAAGGCATCGTACCGTACCGGCATAACGGTTTCCACATAGTTTTGCTGAGCATCCTGCTCCGGCTGATATACTACCCCTATGGCGCGGTTTCCCCTGGGCTCCAGCAGCGGCTCGTGGTCATCGGGATTGTCAAACATCAGTAACACTTTCGGGATACCGGCCTGCTGAATCTGTTCTTCGTAACTGCCGGGGATAGCCTCCGGAACCGTCATTAATTCGCGGGAACCCTGCCATTGCCGGCCTGCAAACACCTCACCGCGATAGGTTCCGAATCCAATGGCATAAACGTGATCCTCACCCATCTCTTCCCGGGCGATCTGGCCGATATTTTTCATCCCGGCATTGCGCATATCGGTTGCACGGGCGTCGCCAATATGGGTGTTATGTGCCCATACGATACCCCGGGCATTTTCGCCATACTGTTCAAGCAGCCGGGCTGCCGCATCATAAAAATGATCCGCCCGGTGATTCCATGACTGTGGGCCCTGCTCCAGGTTTCCTCGAATATGGCGTTCCGCAAATACGATCATCCGGGAGCTTTGCAGCACATTCACAAATCCTGTGGAATCGGAGGCCATGTATTGTTCTTTGTTCTCTTCCAGCAACCCGTGAACCTCTTCCAGCTCATCACCACAATGCTGCCTGCTGCTGTGTACCGACTGGAGATAGGAGTTCATGTCGGGATGACGGGAAAAACAGCCGTAAAGCCTTTCCGCTCTGTCGGCAGCGGCCCCATCCGCTTCCCTGAGAAAATCCAGTACATCCCTGATCCCCTGCTCATAGGCGTAGACATCCAGGCCATAAAACCCGGCACGCTGCCACTCCGGGCGATCCTCATTGTAATGATGCATCCAGCTGATCAATTCCAGAATCTCCTCATTCCGCCACATCCATTCGGGCCAGCGGGTAAAACTTGAGAGCGCTTCCCGGCTATCTTTCGGGTCTTGTTCCAGATGCTTCACGTGGAGGTTTACCCGGAATGCCAGCGGCCAGTCCCCTTCTACAATCACAAAGTCGAACCCCTTCTCTTCCATCAATCTTTTTGAGATTCCGGCTCTCCAGGAGTAGTATTCGGAGGTGCCATGCGAAGCCTCGCCAAGCAGTACCAGACGGTGGTCGCCGGCACGATCAATCAGTCTATCAAGATCGGATAACTCCGAAAAAGGAATCCCCACCTCCCGGACGTGGTCGGCTATTGAACGCTCCTGGGCATAAGCCGGGCCCGTAACTCCCGAAATC
>SLLW01000004.1 GCA_007133875.1 Balneolales bacterium
CGGGCATCGGACATCGTATAGGATTCCACAACATCAACCGGTTCCCGTTCGACTACATCTCGCGCCAGCAGGAACTCCCGTACATATAACGTGTCCGCATTACCGGTATCCTCATCATCCGCCATATATTCTGTGGATTTGGCTGGAATATGCGATAATTCCGATATGATTTCCGGGTGATTCCCCGGTGGCCTTGCGCCATAGGATTCGCTGGAAATGGCCAGCAGAGCCGTAATCAGCAGGATCGACAGTCCCCGGGTTCCAGGGCGATGGTATCCAGGGGCAGTAGCGCCAATCCGTAACGTTAAAAAATTGCCTAACATAATGTCCAATGATTTGGTTGATGTTTATCCGTCCCGTATAAAATCATTAACATCAAATGTATAAATGGGTATCGCTGGAAGATGCGAAAAAAAATTATCAAATGGCCTGAACAGCTTCGCATTAAGAGCAGATATCTGAAATCGTTCTCTATAATGAGTTGCTGCCGGAATGGAGGATTCATTCCCGGCGTTATCCGGCTTTAACCGGGTACGTAATCCCATAGCATTTTGTGTGGTTTCGTCAGATATTAATCAGCATGCCCGAAATATATTTCGTAACCTTGATGGTGCACCCATATTACCAGTAATTATGATTAGCTCCCGCTTCATGTTTTTCATACGACCCGATATCATCCGTTTTTTGCTGGTTCTCCTGTTATTTACCTGCGGATTCACTATAACGGGGAATGCCCAGCTTTACTACTCGGAATCGTACGAACTTCGCATAGCTCCCGATCTCAGGTTCAATGCCGTTGATGGCATCATGCCGGGTATTCGCTTTCGCGGCGAAGATCCGCGAACATTTCTCGACGGGCCGCACCGACTGGATGCTGGATTGAACCTGGCAACCCGTTTCCCGGACACTCCGATATCCTATTATCTGACCTACACCCATCCGATTCCTGCCATAACCGATGTCAACAGTGAAGGTGCGGTGCGGGTGTTCAGCAGTATGCAAGCCGGGCTTCACCGGCATGAGGCCGGAATTCGGAAACGGTGGCAGCCCGGGTTTGATGAGTACGAAAGCGTTGACCTGCATGTTGATGCCGGTTTTTACTACCGGTTTGACCATAATTATCTGCTCTATGAAACACTTTGGCAGGATGACCCGGTCATGTATCTGAATACCAACCTGCGTAAACGGGATCGGAATTCACTGGGCCGATGGACCCTCTCCCTTTCCGGTATCACCGGCCTGCCGCTTTCTCCGGATGATACCTTTGTTGATTTTGCCGGACAACCGGCTGGCCGCCCCGAAGCTTTGGGACAGGAGGGGCTGTTCGGGCAGGTGCAACTCGAAGCGCTGCAACAGATTTCGTTGCCGGCCCGGTTCCAGGTCCGTACCCGTCTTTTTGCCGGATTTTCATCCAATGCCCTACCCCCGGAGCACCGCTATCTCTCCTCCGATGCCACGGCTTTTGATCAGTCAGGATCACGCCTGACCCGGGCGAGGGGAACCATCCCCCAGCCATGGGTGGAGGCCGGATGGGTCCAGGTTTCCGGTGGGCCCGGTCTGCGTGGTTACACATTTCAGAACAGCGAATTACTTGAAGCCGGACTGCAACCCTGGGTCCGGCACGCGCTGTCGCTCAATTTCGATTTCTACTATCCCAACCCGATAGATACATATTTCTCAAAAATCCCGTATCTTGGCGATCTGCTCAGACTTGAGTCCTACATCTTTACCGATGCCGGCCTGCTGCATGATCAATCCGCCTGGCAGGATGTACAGTTAAATGCCGGGCCCGGTTTTATGTTATCACTCAACATTCCTGATTATATCGGTCAGGATCGCGGTTTCTTTATACGATATGAACTCCCGGTCTGGGTGTCGGACGTACCCGATGGAGAAGATACTTTTGAAATCAGGCATTTGCTGGGAGTCGGAGCCCACTACAAATTTTAAAATCCATTATCAGTAAAAGGCGCAACCCAATACACCGGTGTATCGCCTTTTTTAAGTCATAAAAATATTTCGCAACCCATATGTTAGTACTGGTAATCAACTGTGGCAGTTCCTCTGTCAAGTATCAGTTAATAGAGACGAAAAGTGAAGATTACCTCTGCACCGGAATGGTGGAGAGAATCGGAGCGGTCACTTCCATCGTCAAACATCAGATCAGGGATCAGAAACCTGTTAAAGAGACGACGGTCGTCGATGATCATACACAGGCGCTTAAAGCGATTATGGATTTTATCCTGGACAAGGAGAATAAACTTGTAGAATCGTCTGATGATATCAAGGCTGTCGGCCATCGTGTTGTGCATGGTGGCGAATCATTCAAGGATTCCGTCCTGATTGACGATTCGGTTATTGAAGCCATTGAACATGCTATTGACCTTGCACCACTGCACAATCCCCCCAACCTCAGAGGGATTGAAGCGGCCCGGAAGAGCCTTCCCGATATTCCGCATGTCGCTGTTTTTGACACGGCTTTTCATCAGTCGCTCTCACCGGAGGCCTATTTATACGCCATCCCAAACCGGATGTACCGCAGGTATCGGATCCGGAAGTACGGATTTCATGGTACTTCCCATTATTATGTCAGCCGCCGGTATTACCGCCTGAGTGGTAAAGGTCCGAAAAACACCAAATTGATTACTTGCCATCTTGGAAACGGATCCTCTATGACGGCTATAAAAGACGGCCAGTCCGTCGATACCACCATGGGCTTCACACCACTTTCCGGCCTCATTATGGGAACCCGTTGCGGGGACATAGACCCGTCCATTCTGTTTTATCTGGTGGAAAAGGAAGAACTTCCGCTGAATAGTCTGCACGGGCTGCTGAATCGGCATAGCGGACTACTCGGGATGAGTGGATATGCTGCCGATATGCGTGACCTGATCGAAGAAGCAAAAAATGGCGACAGAAGGTGCAAGCAGGCCATCGAATCATTTTGCTATCGTATTAAACAGTTTGCAGGTTCCTATTTTTCGGTCATGAATGGCTGCGATGCGATCATTTTTACGGCTGGTATTGGCGAAAATGCCCCGGATATCCGGGAACGCTCCCTCAGCAACATGGAGTCGCTTGGCGTCATACTCGACCCGGATCGCAACCGCGATACCGAAAATTCCGGAGAGAGATTGATTAGTTCGGACAAGTCAAGGGTTGATGTGTACGTTATACCAACCAATGAAGAACTGGTCATTGCCGTTGATGCTGCAAAAATTGCAACAGCATCCAAGCAATCACCCTGGATATAATCAGAAGTACACCAACGTGAAACGGTTTATCAGGTTAATTGGGGCGGTTCAATCCGCCCTGAACTATTCATCCGCAAATGCGGAGACGGGAGGCTATCCGGAAACATCCGGCGCATTCGGTTTTTTCCGCCTGGGATTGATTGGGGCACTCATGCTCGGATTCGGCTGCACAACAGCTTCCTGGGTGGTGGAGGAAAACCCGGTGACTGATCCAGAATCGGAAGAACTGCTCTCCGAAACCTTTTTTTTGGATCCGGTTGTAACCCCGACGCCGCAAAACCCGATACTGACTCTGCGACCGGCAAACCAGCGTGAAATTTCTTATGACGAACGTCTGGTATCAACGCGCTACATCCAGCAGTACAAGCCACGGTATGGTTATCTTGCCCTGGGTGTTTCGGGAATGGGGCTGGGACTCTATCTGGCAAATACCTCGGTCATTGATGCCGACAAATTATCCGGCCGCGAGCGTGCATTACTAAATGTTTCCGCGGTAGCGATCGGTGCAGCTTCATTTCTGACCATGAGGCCTGTAGGTGAACCCAGACCGGCTGGTGAAGATCGCTTTTTGCAAAAAGCAGGAAATGTGACAGTTACGGATACCGTTGGAGTCGCTCCATCAAACGATGATCTGGCGAGACTTACGATCACCAGAGGGGATGTCGACATTGTCCGTGACAAGCCCATTTCGTTATCGGATGACCGGCTGGTGATCAATATCCCTCAGGAATCCGGGATTCAGACTTTGGACCGCCAGGATACCACCGGGCTGGATTTTACGGTTACTTACAATGATTACCGCTACGACAATCATATACCGGTGACAGATTTCATGCAGGAGTATCTTGAAGTGACCGAAAACAATGTGCCGCTCAGGACCGATCCGGCAAATTTTAGTGGTAATATTATCAGACATGTAGGCTCATCAAGCCAGTATCCCTTGCTTCGCGAAGTCGATAACCACTGGTACCGTATTCTGAAAAGCAGCGGCTCGGCATATGTGATGCAGGAGCATGCCCGGATCATTTGGCGGGCGATTGATCCGTCTGATATGGAAAACCTGGTCGTGCAATCTGAGCAGCCGGTATTTGGTGATCTTTCCGTAGAGCGTGATCTCCCGGATAACCGGCGTGTCAATCCGGACGGAATTGCCATTGTGATTGTTAACGGAGCTTACTCCGATCCGGTACGGCCGCTTCCATATGCATCCCGGACCGGCGAACTTGCTGAGCATTATCTGACCCGGGTGCTTGGATTCTACTCCGATAACATCCGGGTGTTTGAAAATATGACCGAAAGTGAGATGAACAGCCTGTTCGAAGCGAGTGATTCGCTGATGATCGGCGGTCGACAACTTTCCATGGATGAGTCGGATCTTTTTATTTATTATTATGGACATGCATTCACCGATCATGATGATCGTCTGTATCTGTTGCCGGTCGATTATGATCCGGGAGATGCCTCTGAACGGTTGGTGCCGTTTGATGAGGTTTCTGACAAAATTGGAATCATCAGATCACGACAAACAATACTGGTTATGGATACTGATTGGTCCAGAAACTCGGTGTTCGGGCACCGTGCGGAAAACGATGTGAGATCTGGCAGCGGATACATGTCCGATATTTCGGACAGACTTACGGAACAGTCTGAAAATATCGCACTTTTCTGGGCTGCTGAACCGGGACAACAAGCCGAATCATATAAAGACAATAACGGACGCAGCCAATATCCCTATGACATTTTTACCTGGTACTTTTTCAATGCATTAAAAGAAGGGGCCACAACAACCAGCGAAATTGATGCGCACCTGGAGCGGAATGTTCCATTTACATCCCGAAGGTTATATGATCGTGCCCAAAATTCCGGATTCTACGGGAATCCGAATTTGTTGTTTGTCAGGGAGTGACCCGGAAACCCGGATTCATTACCGTCACATTTAAAACATTATTATGGATATCATTAATCAAATACGTTACAAAGCCGGTCTCGACAGAAAAAAAATTGTACTGTGTGAGACCGACGATATGCGCACGATTAAAGCTGCGGCCTACCTGGCGGATAATAACCTGGCCGATGTAATTCTGGTCGGATCGGAGAAGACCATCCGGCAGTTTGCCTTAACCGATTCGGTAAAACTTCCCGATGCCGTACAATTTTCTAAAATCGAAGAAGGGGAGACCCTGGATCGGTATGCAGCGCTGCTGCAGGAGCGTCGCAAGCACAAAGGCATGACGATGGATCAGGCCCTGGAAGTTGCCAGACAGCCACTCTATTTCACGGCTTTGATGGTTGCAGCGGGTGATGCTGACGGCGCCGTTGCCGGTGCTGTAAATACCACAGGAGATGTTTTGCGTGCTGCCATTCAGTGTATCGGCCTGAACGAACATTCCGATATTGTTTCCAGTATCTTTTTGATGAGTACGATGGACGGGCAAATAATGACCTACGGTGACTGCGCTGTCGTTCCATACCCTGATGAGCAGCAACTGGCAAGTATCGCGATCGACTCAGCAGCAACACATAAAGCGTTGACCGGCGAAAATCCGGCAGTCGCCCTGTTGTCCTTTTCAACATATGGCAGTGCTCAGCACGAACGGAGCGAATTGGTAGCGAGGGCAACACAGATTGTCCGGGAGCGTAAACCGGAGCTGAATGCCGACGGAGAGCTTCAGTTTGATGCTGCCTATGTCGAGTCGGTCGCCAAAAAGAAGGCACCAGACTCCAAAGTGGCGGGCAAAGCGAATGTGTATGTATTCCCGAATCTGGATGCCGCCAATATCGCTTACAAGATCACAGAACGACTGGCCGGTGCCACCGCTACCGGACCGGTCATCCAGGGCCTTGCCAAGCCTATGAATGACCTGTCGCGCGGTTGCAACTGGGAAGATATCGTCAACACCACCTGTGTGACGGCATTGATGGTTGAGGCGAAATACCCGGAATAACGATAATCGGATATCAACAAGGCCAAAAACCGAAAAGTGCCGGCATTGCCTGGTCAGTTATGGTATACGGCATACTCCCAGGGGCCGAACTCCCGGGTATCCCGGTCGGATAACCTGATTTCGGAATTGGTAAACAACCCGGTGTAGGAGCCGGAGACTACCGCAGAATCGATTTCAAATGTAACGGCCTCATCGCTCAGATTGAGAAGTACAATCACCTTGTCCTCATCTTTTTCGCGATAAAAAGCAAAAACCTGATCATCGGAAGTGGTCTCCAGCCGGACCAGCTCACCGCCATGAATACCATTGAACAGTGCCTTGTTATCACGGTTCAGGTGCAGCAGGCGGGTGTAGAAATCCAGCAGGGAGTAATCGCCCCATTCAATCGGATCTTTCTCAAAAAATTCGAGCCGCTTGTCCATAGCCGCTTCCTGTCCGCTGTAAACCAGCGGCATGCCGGGAATGGTGGATGCCAGTACGGCAAACGCCTCCGCGCCGTCACCATACCGTTCGAAGACCGTGCCGTTCCAGCTATTTTCATCATGATTGGAGGTAAACTGCATCCGGTAAGCATGATCGGGGAACTGTTCCCGGTTTTCGGCAAGATGCGCTTCGAATTGTGACAGGGTGAACTCACCGGAAGCCACCTGGTTCATTCTGTGATGGGTCTCCCAACCGTAGGACATGTCAAAAGCATGTTCATGGTGTTCCGGGGTTTCCGCCTCAGCAAGCATGAATACCGGTTTTATCTCATCCATACGCCGTCGGGCCTCATTCCAGAAATCGGTTGGTACCCGGTCGGCCACATCACAGCGATAACCGTCAATATCAAACTCTTCGACCCAGTAGAGCAACGCTTCGTGCATCATTTCACGGGTTTCGTCGAGATCGAAATTGAGCTGGATGGTATCATCCCAATCGGTACCGGGTGGAATAATGAAGTTGCCCTCCTCATCGGTTTCGTAGATGTGGGGGTGCGTTTCGGTCCAGACGGCATCCCATGCGGTGTGGTTGGCCACCCAGTCGAGTATCACATACATACCGAGATCGTGGATTTCGGAGACCAGCTGACGGAAATCGTCTTTGTCACCAAACTCCGGATTGACTCCGAAATAGTCCTTGACGGAGTAGTAACTGCCCATGCTTCCTTTTCGCTCCACCTCACCGATAGGATGAATGGGCATGAACCACAAAATGTCCACCCCCATCTCTTTGAGTCGTGGCAAGTGCCGGGCAAAAGCCTCAAAGGTACCTTCTTCGGAATACTGACGGACATTGACTTCGTATATCGTCGCATTTTGTGCCCATTCCGGTGTTTGCGGAGGGGAGGGATATTCGGTTATGGCTCGCTCATCATCGGCACAGGCGGCCAGGAGCATCAATGGGAGAAAGAGTGTTAATAAGGTTCGGATAATCATAACAAGTCGTAAATAGTGTTAATAATGGCTGATTTTGAAGCATCCATTCATAAAATAGCATAATTATGAATCAAAATGAAAGCGCTTACTTTTTGAATGTCGGTGGTATCAGCACACTTGGAAGGAGCATATTCCGGTCTCAATTTTATTCGATTTAGGGATGAATATTTTTTATATTTGGACTCTGTA
>SLLW01000355.1 GCA_007133875.1 Balneolales bacterium
ATGAGTGAACCTTTTACAATAGACATGCTTTTGTTGGGAGGAATTACATATACGTTGTTTGGCTTCACCTTCATGCGGTTCTTTGCCTGAAGCACCTCCAGTTTTGATACCCGCTGAAGCAGCTCCGGGAGCATCCCTTTACGGGTAGGATCGAGGTGTTGAATAACCACGTACGCCATACCACCGTCTTCAGGAACATGTGTAAAAAACTCCTCAAAGGCTTCCAGCCCGCCTGCAGACGCCCCGATGCCTACGACAGGAAATACATTAGCGGATTGTGGCATAATAAAATCTTTGATAAATGATCAGAGCACATGCCTGAATTGTTTATTTCCTGAAATCTTGTTTTTTTGCTGTTACGGACTCAGAATTGTATGGCAAGGTAAAAAAAAATGTTGAACCAATTCCTTCTTTCTTAAGAGTTCTTTCGCCTTTTGGCGAAGCTTTAAACTCTTTTCTGATTTCATATTCTGTATTTTTACTATTTCACCCCAAAAACTTTTCTGAAATGATACCCATAAATGGAAAAGGTGATGGCGTCGACAATTAATTCCGGTCGTGTGAAGAGCGTCCAGAAGATCAATTTCCAATATTCAGTCCTGCCTTTGTCAATAAGACCAATAATATATTCATGGCTTCCTTTAATTGATTCATGACCTGCGGGGATACACACCATTATAACCGATAGCCCAACGACACACCATAACCGGTGTTTTTTATCGCTGTTTTATCATCACCAGAGAATCTGTTATCTTCAGGATTGATGTTCAGCAACCCCAGTTGGGTATTCAGTTGAAAGAACAAGCCTCCGGCCATCTCATATCCGGCAAAAATATTTGCTCCTGCATCAAGTGCTTTGAAATAGGTCGCAGTTAACGGATCACTGGCATCCACTACATTTTTAAATTCTATGTCGTTTTCGATAGAAACAGAGCCGCCATCATGTTTATCTGTGCCAGAAAAGGCATAACCTGCATAAGGGCCGAAACCCACCATTACGTATCCGTTTCCCAGCAATCCTTTATAAACAAAATTCAGGGGAATTTCTATATACGACAGGTTTATTGTCCTTGTTACCGGACCAGATGTATTCTCAGCTCCTTTGGAAGAATAAAGAACGCCGGGCTGGAAATAAAAATCAGGCGCAACAGGGATCTGAATATTTAGCCCGGCATGATACCCGATGATCACATCGTTTTCAAGGTTGTCTCCGTTGAAATCCTGCCCATTCAGATTCTGTATATTTATTCCTCCCAGGATACCGAATGCGGTTCTCTGGCCTGCGGGTACCTGAGCCACGGCTAAAGAAGCCGTCAGCATCAGGATCATTGCAATTGGCAATATTTTATTTTTCATATTTTGTTTTTGTTCAGGTTAATAATGCTATTGTTGTGCAG
Organism: Balneolales bacterium; assembly: GCA_007133875.1. GTDB lineage: Bacteria > Bacteroidota > Rhodothermia > Balneolales > Natronogracilivirgulaceae > SLLW01. Next base: position 1,398 of record SLLW01000355.1, read on the forward strand.
CAGCCTCGGCTTCAGCACGCATCTTTTCATTGGCAGTAATCAGAAATTCAACCCTGCGGTTTTGCGTACGGCCATATTCAGTTTCATTCAGGTATTTCGGCAAAGTCTCACCATATCCGACAATCGTTAAGCGACTTACATCAACATTTTCTGATATCAGGTAACCTGTAACGGCATTCGCGCGCCTTTCAGACAAAGCCTGGTTGTAGGTTATACTTCCACTGCTGTCAGTATGCCCCTGGATTTCAATATCTGTATCAGGATACTCGTCCAGTACCAGCACAAGTTTATCAATGCTGTATTTTGCATCAGCCGACAGGGCTGATTCGTCAAATCCAAACAAAACGGCGCTGTTGAATTCTACGATGATCCCTTCCCCGACGCGCAGAACCCTGGCATCGGGAACGGTTTTTGCAATTTCTTCAGCCTGTTTGTCCATTTGATGGCCAATAACGGCTCCTGCGGCACCTCCCACTGCAGCACCTATAATAGCGCCCATGGCAGTATTGTCAGAGGCTTTGCCGATCACGGCACCCATGGCGCCACCGGCAGCGGTTCCGGCAGCCGCTCCTTTTTGTGTTCGACTCATCGACGAGCAACCTGCAAACAATACAGTTGCCATCAGAATCATTGCCAGACTTAATCTAAATTTTTTCATTTACGTAAGGGATTTAGTGTTTACTCAAAGGTAGGCCTGTTATCCCCGGTTTGTGTTACACAACTTTCCATAAAGGTTATAAGATTCAGACCTGTAAATGTCTTTCCGGGTTGAACCCGGAACGTCCAACAAAGGTTTTAATCTTACAGGCTGGTATTATATCCCCTTTTTTCGTACCTTTATAAGATCATCTCATCAATTTGGAACAACCTTTAATTAAATAAATGCACGAATGGTTGGTCGAGTTCTATGGGTTTTGGGAATAAATATCATGAACACATGAAACTCTATATAAAAAACATGGTCAGCCGGCGGTGTAAGATGTTTGTAACCGAAGAGCTTCAAAAGCTTGGATTAGGCTATTTATCCGTTGAGCTCGGGATGATTGAGCTCAGCCGGGAAATTAGCCCTGAGCAACGTAAAAAACTTCAAGAAGCATTGATCGGTTCAGGTCTTGAGTTGATGGAAGACAAAAAAGCCATACTGACCGAAAGGATAAAAAGAACAGTCATTGTAATGGTGCACTATTCAGACGAGTACGTTAAATATAAATTCTCCAATTATTTAAGCGAAAAACTTGGATATGACTATGCCTACCTGGCAAACCTGTTCTCATCAGAAACCGGGGCAACAATCGAAAAGTATATCATCCGCCATAAGATTGAACGTGTAAAAGAGTTGTTGCTCTATGATGAACTCAGTTTAAAGGAGATATCCTATAAAATGCACTACAGCAGTGTGGCGCACCTGTCCGCTCAGTTCAAGAGAAATACAGGGCTAACGCCTACCCATTTTAAACATATGACGCAGCACAGAAAAAGAATTGCCATTGAAGACCTGTAAAGCGGGAAACATTCATTACAGAACCTGCCGGTTCAACACACCTCCATGTGTATGTGCCGGTGAATCCATTAAACTTCAATGATCTGTTAAACCTGTATGTTGCTCAGCGAATCAAAAAGGCCAAATGCCTTTAACAGCCAGATGATCACAACGATCACCACGACCACATTCAGAATCGTTTTTATTTTACGATCCATCGGGATAAAATTGTTGACCAGCCATAAGAGGAGACCCGCAACAATCAATACAACTAAAATGGTAAGTAGCGACATGATAAAAGGTTTTACGGGATGCTATCCCTGTTTAACTCTCTGTTTAATTCTTCAATCCTGGCTTCTTCCTCTTCCCTGGCTTTTCTTCTGAAATACCTCCTGAAAAAGAAACTTTCCCTGATGGCCTCCATGTTTTCATTGAGCCCCTGCGAGCTTTGCCTCAGGTTAATCAAGGTCTGATCCATGTTGCTGGCCATGGTCGTATCCTGGATCAGCCTGCCCAGGGTTCCCTCCCCACTGTTTATCTGCACCATGATTTCACCGAGGTGCTGAGAAGCTGTTTCCGTTTTAGACGCAGTTTGCTGCAGGCTCTCCATGAATGCATACACGTTTGTCTTGGTTGTTTCTATGGTTTCATCGAGCCCTGCCGAACTTTTCTTGAAGTTTTCAATTGTCTGATTGATGTTCTCTGCAATGGTTGAATCTGCAATCAACCTGCCCAGGGCGCCTTGTCCGCTATTTATATTTACCATAATTTCAGCAAGTTCCAGTGAAATAACTTCCACACTTTCAGCGGTTTCACTCAAACTCACCATGATGGCATCGGTTTCAACGGGTTCTTTCGATACAATATGTTGTCCGTCTCTGACCATGGGTGCTTGGGTGCTGCCCCGGGTAATTATTAGTATGCGGTCGCCAATAATGCCAGAAGATCCTATTCCCGCCTGACTATCCGCTTTAATGAATTCCTGCACGTTTCTCCTGATAAGCATATTGACCTGCACCGTTGAATCATTAATGATCCTTATGTTATCAACAATGCCCACGTTAATACCAGAGAACCTGACGTTGTTTCCCACCTGCAGGCCACTTATGTTATGAAAATTGGTTGAAACCTTAAAAACAGGGCTAAAAAGATTTTTTTGCTTGCCTATGAGAAAAATGGCAACAACAAAAATTGCCAGGCCAATTAAAATAAAAAACCCAAGTTTGACTTTAAAATTTTGTGTGTGTGTTTCCATAACGATATTGCATTAAAACATTTCCTGGCACAACCATTACTTAAAGAAAGACTTAATAAAAACATCCGGTGATTTTTCAAAATCCTCAAGTTTCCCTTCAAGATAAACCTCACCGTTTTGCAGCATAATGATTCGATCGGCAGTAGCGCGTGCGCATTCAATATCATGTGTAATGATGAGTGATGAGGTTTTGTATTTTTTTTTAACTTCATTAATGAGTTCACTGATTTCATCTGAGGTAAGGGGGTCGAGCCCGGTTGTAGGCTCGTCATACAACATGATCAACGGATCAACCACAACGGTTCGTGCCAGACTTACCCGCTTACGCATTCCGCCCGATAGCTGGGAAGGCATTTTATCTGAAGTGTCTGCCAGCCCCACATTGCCAAGAGCTTCTTCCACTTTTTCATTTATTTCCCTTTTTGTAAGTTCCTTTCTGATTCTTTTCAAGGGAAATTCGAGATTTTCCCTGATGGTCATGGAATCGTACAGGGCACCGCTCTGAAAAAGAAACCCGATTTTCTTGCGCAACTCGGCCAGGCCATTTCTGCTCAACTCATTTACATTTTCACCAAACACTTTTATGGTTCCTGCATCGGGCGCCAATAAGCGCACTATGCATTTTATCAGGACAGATTTTCCCGAGCCCGATTGTCCGAGCACCACCAGGTTTTCGCCATTGAAAAGTTTAAGCGATAAATCATCCAATACTTTTTCTTTTTCAAAACCAATGCTCAGATTCTCAATTTCAACAACCTGTTTGGGTGTCGTAACAACTTCATTAACAAGGATTCCATTCATCGCTTTCATATAATCGTAATTAGAGCATGTCGGTAATTTGCACGGCAACCAGGTCAATAATAATTACGAGCAACGAAGAAAGCACCACTGCCGAATTGGCCGCTTTGCCGACGCTTTCGGTACCCCGTCCAGCAGTATATCCTTTATAGCACCCCACAAACCCAATGGCGGCGCCAAAAAAGAACGTTTTTATGATGGCGGGAAATAAATCAAGAAAATCAATGGCGCTGAAAGCCTGGGAGAAGAATAATACAAAGGTTACATCACCTTTAATATTTGCTCCGGCCCAGCTTCCCAAAATCCCCAGGGCGTCAGCATACAAAACCAGAATTGGTATCATTAAAGTAGCTGCCAGCACCCTGGTAACAACCAGGAACCGCATGGGGTTGGTTGATGATACTTCCATGGCATCAATTTGTTCGGAAACTTTCATTGAGCCCAGTTCGGCGCCCATGCCCGATCCAACCCTTCCTGCGCAAATGAGGCCCGTAATAACCGGACCCATTTCCCTGATAATGGATTGGGCAACCATGCCGGGAAGCATTGAAACGGCGCCAAAATCGGCCAGGGCCGGTCGTAATTGGATGGTCAGTACCAAACCAATTATCAGACCGGTTACCGAAATAAGCGGCACGGTTTTATACCCGATAAGATAACACTGCCGAAAGAATTCCCTGAATTCAAAATCCCGCGAGAAAGCTTCCCGGGTGGTGCGCCACATAAATAAATAGAAATCAGCGATTCCTGACAGGAAAACATTTGCTATTTGGGCCTGCTCAAAGGTTCTCTCCCCCAACTTTTCAGCATTTTTCCTTACATCCCTGATCTTTACGATATTGCGTAAAACCGGACCAATTATCCTATTTTTTTGCTGCGTCATCCGGGTATTTTATGAGGCAATTAAGTGCAAATATTCTGCTAATTTCAGGGCTTAATTTTTCGGCTCGGGCAAACGAATCCCCGCACCAACAAACATCATCGTCACACCGATCAGTGGCATCAAGTAAACCCTGATCGATTTGTCGCGTGAGGTCTGAATTTCGTCTATGTCAACCACCTTTTCACGGCTAAAGACTTTAACCCCTACAGAAAGGGTAATCAACAAACCAATTATCAGAACGATCAAGCCTATCTTTTTGATCATGCTTAAAAGTTTACAGCAGGAGTACAAGCAACACTATTACAAGAATCAGGGCACCAACCGAAAGATAAACACCTCCGCCACTCAGGGCCTTGTCAATCTCGCGGACTTCATTACGAAGTTCCCTCTTTTCTGAGCGAGTCAGGTCTGACTTGTCCATTTCGTTTATTTCTTCAAGCCGGTCAATTAACGCTTCTGATTCTGCATTAAGGGCTTCCTCAGCATCCATCAGTTTAATTGAAGGATCAGCTGTCTTGATTGAAGGATCAATCATTTCAATTGCAGCATCTGTAACCTGACCATCCTCCGAGCCTGCTACTGCCTGAGCCGGAAACAGAAAAATCGTCAGTAAGGCTGTTGTAATGTAAAATACGATCTTTTTCATATCCAAAAAGGTTTAGGTACCCGCAACTGGCGAGCTCAGTTGTAAAATATTTTTTACACATTAAATGTAAGGCACCTTATATAAAAATTCGTTACATCCTATTGGATTAATCTTATATGTTTTCAGATGATCGGGGGGGCGGAAAGTCTCCGCCAAGGCCCGGGCAAAGCAAATCCTGACTAAACCCTGTTGTTGTTGAGCGCCTGTATTGGAATCCCATGACGTGAGCGAGGCTATTTGGGTATTTGAGAACCAGTGGCGTCATATACCTTTTTGGCTCCGTAGGCACCGGCCAGGGCCAGAAGGATGACGATGCCGCTGCCGATGGGCGCCGGTTGGTTTTCCTCCTCTCCATAATCAGGAGGGGGGGGCTGAGCGATGCTTGTTAATGCCAGGGTGGATACCAGGATTGCTAAAGGGGCTGTTTTCTTTATGAAATGTATCATGGTTTCTTTTGTTTAATTATTTGCTTCCGACCCTACGAATATTTAGCTCTTCGACTATTGGGCTATTCGATAAATATTCGCTTTGTTTTCACTTCATCCTTGCCGATGATCCTCACGATATATACGCCGGGATGAAGGTTCAGCTGTTCAGTAAACTGCAGGGCATTGCTCAGGCTGCGATGAAAATGCCGTCTTCCCATGAGGTCGAACACTTCAAGAGTACGCCCCGTGGCTTCCTTGTCAAACGTTATATAGAGTGTTTGTCCGTGCGTATAGATGTTTGTGAGGTCTTCTTCCGGCTGTTGTGACAAATCTGTGGGCTGGGAGAACCAGATCTCGAACAGGGCAGACTCATCGCCTTCAGTCGCCTGGAAGCTATATTGCGGATTCTCTTTCAAGTTATGTATTTCCTCTGATTTGTTGTTCAGCAAGTATATCGGACTGCTTCGAAAGGAGCCACTTATCTTGGTAGCCGAGAGTGTATAGCTGCCATCGGCCGGGATGCGCACACCCAGGGTGATGACCTTCTCCTGGTCTATGGCCGGAATGCTGTTGATGGCCACCTTCACCTGGTCGGAGGTGTAGGAATATAACTGGGGCATGTTGGCGTTAAGGCTGTAAAACTTCATGGCATCTGACCTGTCGCGGGCAAATGATGCGTTATCTCTGATACGCAGTGTTGCCTGGTCGTAATAGGAATCATTGCCCAATTGCAATACCAGCATTTCATCGGCCGACGCCTCCTTGGTGAAGACACCTTCGTGTACGCGCATGGCGTTGGTGAAGCTAATGCTTGCAGTTCCGATATTTTCTTTTATGACAAAGAAACCCTGGTTTGGTGCAATCCATGCACCTGAGGTGCTTCCGTCTACCGTTTTGTAACCCTCAGTAA
>SLLW01000185.1 GCA_007133875.1 Balneolales bacterium
ACGGCCGACCGTGGCGGTGAACTGCCCAGGGTTTCCACCACCGATCTGCTCCCCGAATATGCGGCTGCGGCATCGGCTCTTGAACCGGGCGAAATTTCCGAAATCGTTGACACTCCCCAGGGCTTCCATGTCATTCGGCTGAACGAGCGTAGCGGACAAATGATATCCACCCATCACATACTGATCTCTGTTGATGAAGAAGAACTTGATGAAGCGTATGCCATTGACAAACTCAATGCCCTCAGGGACAGTATCGTAAATCATGACAAAACCTTCGCTGAAATGGCCCGGCGCCACTCTGAAGATCCCAATACCGCTCCTGCAGGCGGCCGACTGATGAACCCTCAGACAGGCCAGCGACAAATTCCGATAAATGAACTGGATCCATCCCTGTATGAAATTGTATCCGCCCTGGAAATCGGAGAAATTTCGGAACCCCGCCCATACCAATACGGGGAAGATGAGAAACGTGCCTTCCGCATTGTGAAACTCAATAACCGAATAGAAGAACATGTGGCAAATCTGGAACAGGACTACCAGCTCATACGCAGTTATGCACTTCAGGATAAAAGGCAGGAAGTGATAACAAACTGGATTGAGCGATTGCGTGATGAGATGTATGTGGAATACCGGATACCGATTCCCGAACTGGATCCTGAAGATGCCCCGGATCAACTTATGCCGGAAATTCCTGCACAAGAGGCACCAACACCCGATCAGGATCAGCCACGACCGGACCCGGATCCTCCACCACAACCTCAGCCTGTGCCGGGTTCATAGCCAACGAATTATGATGGACCTCCCCAGCCATCCCCTGAAACAGCAACCGATCACGAGAACCGATTAGCAGAATCATTCTATGTCAAAAGAACCCACGTTCAGCAAGGTAGAAACTGCTGAAGCTTTTACGCGCCATTTTCAAACGCTCCGTGAAGAAATCGCAAAAATCGTGGTCGGGCAGGACGATATCGTCGAACAACTGCTCATAAGCCTGTTTTCCAAAGGCCATTGCATTCTTGTTGGTGTTCCGGGCCTGGCCAAGACCCTGCTCATCCGTACCCTGTCGGAGAGTCTCAGCCTCTCTTTCAATCGCATCCAGTTTACACTGGACCTGATGCCCGGAGATATTACCGGAACCGAAATTATCGAGGAAGATCCCGCTACCGGGAAAAAGCACTTTCGTTTCATTCACGGACCGCTTTTTGCAAACATCATCCTTGCTGATGAAATCAACCGGACACCGCCGAAAACCCAGGCAGCACTGCTTGAATCGATGCAGGAGTACCATGTTACGGCAGGCGGGCATCGCCACGATTTGGAAACACCGTTTTTTGTGCTGGCTACCCAGAACCCGATAGAGCAGGAAGGAACTTATCCGCTGCCAGAGGCGCAGCTGGATCGTTTCATGTTCAATCTTTGGCTCGATTATCCGGCGTTTCAGGAAGAACTGGACATCGTCAGCCAAACCACCGCCCCGCGCAAGGTCGATATCAAACCGGTACTTGATGCCAACCAAATCCTGACATACCAGCAATTGGTCCGGGAAGTTCCGGTACCCCAAAGTGTACTCGAATATGCGGTAAAACTGGTCTCCATGACCCGGCCCAACACCCATGACGCTCCGGATTTTGTGAACAAATATATGAGCTGGGGGGCGGGACCCAGAGCATCCCAGTATCTTATTATTGGCGGCAAAGCCCGCGCATTGGCACACGGCCGGTATAATGTGACCGAAGAAGACATCCGCAAACTCTCCATCCCCGTACTCCGACACCGTATCGTTACCAATTATGCAGCCGAAGCGGAAGGATATACCACCGTTTCGCTGATTGAGCGCCTGCTCGATCATAGTGGCTGAACATAGTACAACAGGCTGCCGGGCGGCATGATACCCTATGGATATTCATTTTGAAGGTTTTCAGCAATCCATTTCCCTTTTCTGGGTCGTTCTGCTCCTGCTGGGTGCAATGGGTCTCTCCTACTGGACGTATCGCCATGTAGAGGGTCTCACGCCGCTCTATCGCAGACTGCTGACAACACTGCGGGCATTATCGTTTATCATCCTTCTCCTGCTGCTTCTCAACCCGGTGATTGCCCTTCGTGAAAATATCACCCATCCCGTACGGATTGCACTCTTGCTTGATAACAGCCAAAGCGTAACTGTCGAAAAAGGAGATTACAGCGGAACCGATAGCTATGAGTCGGTTATCGGGCAGCTAATGCCCGGTAATGAGGAGCGGTTCGCCAATCTGGTTATTGAGCCTTACGCCTTTGATTCCGAACTTTTTCCTCTTGAATCATCGCTTGACCTGGATTATGAAGGTACCCGAACGGATATCGATCAGGCACTTGCCGAATTCATGGACATTATGGAGCGGGAGGAAACGATCATCCTGGTGAGCGACGGAATTGTCACATCCGGGCGTGACCCTTCATCCATCGCTTCCCGCATGCCGGTTCCCATTTTTACAATTGGCATCGGTGATACGGCCCGGCATAATGATATCGTAGTACAGCGCGTTTCAAACAATCCCACCGCATCACTCAACAGTACACTCACCGTAGAAGCCTCCATTCTTAACGAGGGATTTCCCGATCAGGATATAGAGGTCCAGCTCCGGCGTAATGATGAGGTTTTGCACGATACCACAATCCGGTCATCGGAATCGCGGTCGGTTCAGCAAGTTCGTTTTGATCTTGCACTGGAAGAGGAAGGACTTCAGCAGTACCAGATTCATGTGCCTGAAATTGAAGGGGAATGGACGACAGAAAATAACACCCGGTATTTTTCGGTTGATGTCCGAGACGACCGGATTCGCGTATTACACCTGGCTTACGGAATCCATCCCGATGTCCGCAATATTCGCCATTTTCTTCGGGAGGATCAACAAATTTCACTGGAGAGCCGGACATGGATATCACATGACCGGTATGTCGAGGGAGATCTGCCGGATCGTCCCGACACCCTTGACCTGGTAATTCTGCAAGGATTCCCACATGTTGATCTTCCTTCTGACGAGGCTTCTGCCGTTTCGGACCGGTTCGGTGACAATGCATTGATGATCATGGGAATGGCCGGTCAGGATGTCACCCGCCTGTCGTCTCTGTTTCCGGGTTTGATGCCGCTTCAATTTGAATCGGATCACGCCTGGTACGAAACCCGGTTCGATCTGTCATCGGACCAGAGCAGCCATGCCATTTTGGATTTTGAACTGCCGGATGATCTGCGCATGAACCCGGTGATGGGAGGCATCCGCCACGTTTCACCCAATTCGGGAGCTCACGTATTGCTCCACAGTGTCTATCGTGGCAACGTGACCGATGCTCCGCTGCTGGCGGTCCGTTCCATCGGTGACCGCCATGTTTCACATCTTCACGGATTCGGGTTTTACAGATGGGCTCAAAGTACCCGGGATGAGAACCGTATTTTCTGGGAAAATCTGCTCAATAACATTGTTAAATGGACCGCCGCGTCACCGGATGAAGAGTTGCTGGAACTTAGCCCTGCCGACCCGGTTTTCCAGATCGGCGAACCTGTACTCATTAATGCTTTTTTGAGAAATGAAGCAGGAGACCCGGAAACCAATGGTGTTATTGAACTGGAATTGGAGAGCGATAATACCGAAGCCCGCAGGTATGTTATGAGCAATGAGGGGGGCGGGCGATACCAGTTGGAGATTGACAATCTTCCGGAGGGGACCTACCACTACCAGGGCTCAGCGAGCCGGGGTGATCGCGAAATCGACAACCGCAGCGGGCAGTTTGTTATTGGCGGAGTGAACCGTGAATTTCTGAATACCGTCCGTGACAACGAACTGCTGGAGCAGTTGGCCCGGCTGTCCGGTGGTGTCTTTCTTCCACATGACCGGGCCGGAGAGCTGCTTGATATGCTTGAAGATCAGCTCGGGTTTGATGAGCGGGTGGAGACCGTTTCCCAATCGTTTGCACTTCACCGCCATCCGTTCTGGTTCATCCTGCTCATTGTTCTCCTCACCTTGGAGTGGTCCATCAGGAAGTACAGGACTCTGGCTTAGCATCCACTCTTTATCCAAGTGGCAAAATGCGATGTTTTACAGATAGGTGCCCAAAACTTTTGCAATAAACCAGCCGTAAGCTTTTTGCCAGGTTGATCGGTTTTCCCACTCTTCAAGAGTTATCTGAACCGATTTGTCAAGGTCATCATCAAAATATGCCGCCATTTCACGTCCAAACTCCCCGTCAAGAATATTGATATTTGCCTCATCATTGATGCGAAAGGAGCGGTTGTCAAAGTTTGTGGAACCTATAGATACATAATAGTCATCGATGATCATCATTTTTGCGTGGTAGAATACCGGTTGATATTCATACATTTCAATTCCGGCTGCCAGCAGGTCCCCCCAGAGTGTGTATGAGGCTGCCCGAACATAATCCTTGTCAGTCTCCTCAGCCGGGGTCAGAATCTGAATATTCACATTGCGATTTGCGGCATCAACGAGGGCCTCCAGGAAGCCGTCATCCGGAAAAAAATAGGGTGTTCCCATGCGAATGGATTCATCCGCCGAAGCTATTGCGTAAATCAGCATCTTCCGGACATTCATCTTCCCTTCCATTGGATTGCTAGAAGTAGCCTGCATGGCCAGGGTACCGGTTGTATCCGGAACAGGATAATATCTGCTGCCGGTCAGCAGACCACCACTGGCAAGGACCCTGTTTTGGGAAAACATTCCCTGCATATGATTGACTATGGGTCCGGTGATTCTGAAGTGATAATCTTTATACTGGCTTTGCTCTGGACCGGAAACCCAGGGGTCAGCAGTATTGTATCCGCCGGTGTAGCCCACTTTTCCATCCACAACCAGCAGTTTTCGGTGTGTCCTGTGGTTAAGTCTGGACAATTGATACCAGGAAGGTTTACGCCACCTGATCACTTCCACACCGGCATTTTCCATGGTATCAAACTGTTCGGAAGTAGCATCACCCGAACCAATGAAATCTGCTATAAAATGGGTATAGACCCCTCTTTCTGATGCATCAGCCAGGGCTTGTGCCATAGGAGTAGCCACATTTGAGCCAAAAAACACATAGGTCTCCTTTGTGATGCTTTTTTCAGCCAATGCAATATCATCCTGCATGGTGCCAAAGACCTCCTCTCCCTGGGTTAAAACCCGGATGTCATTTCCATACACCCATTGACTCCCGGAAAAAATACCGCTTTCGACTTTAAACTCCGGATCAATCACTGAATACTCACTATGAATGGGTGTTGTAACCCGGATATTAACGGGGTTGGCATTGAATATCAGAACCGTAACGATCAGATAGAGTGCAAGGAGTACCACAGCACCCGTTATGATCATTTTCAGGTTGATCTTAAAATATTTATCCCTGGATGATGTCATAGTTCAATCTACATATCGTTCGAAACGCTAGTTTCCGTTATTCAGAGATGTAAGGATGGCAAATATTCACTTCATAATACGTGTAATATAGCACACAAATCCAACTTACAAAGCGGGATCGGTGAAGCGGGAAAATAAATACAATAGTTTTGTCCGGGAAATATGCTTCCTCCTGTCAGGTGCACAGGAGACTTTTCCTCCCAAGTGAATGCGCCCTGCCGGGCGCTCCATAAAAAAAGCCGAACCCGAGAATTCGGATCCGGCTTTCCATTAAAATATTGCCCTGCAAAAGTACCGGAGACGTTAGAAACCGGCCACTCTACGACAAATTTCTATTTCGTACTTCTTTCTCTCAGCCAGAGTCCCAGAAGAACCAGGGCGATGACGATTGCCAGTCCAAGGAAAATCAGGGTTGTGTAAGAAGTCGGCTGGGCATAGAGATTCCACTCGCTAATTTTTTCGTCAATCGTGTTGAAGTTGTCGTACGTCATCAGATTTGCCGAAATGAGATACTCTTGCCAGCGTGGTTTGACATCATTAAACCAGAGATCGGTAAAATTCTGGTATCTTGCAAGCTCTTCATCCCCGCCGTTTTCTTCCGCACGGGCGATTGCTTCATCGAGATAGTTGTTCAGGGAAGTATAGAACTCCAGAGAGTTGTTGAAAGGAGCCAACTCGATGTTATTCTGCTCAAAGGCATCAGCCAGGGTGGTCCATGCGGCGTCGTCAATCAGCATTTCCCATTGATCGATTTTTTCAACGATGTCGGTAAGGCGTTCCTGACGATTGGTTTCGGACACATAGATCTCGGCGAGATCGTGCCCCATGTTGCCCCACATCCGGTCAAATTCTACCTGTACACTGTACAGTTTCAGGAAGTCTTCGGTGCTGAGTTCCGTATGGGTATTGAGGAAGTCGATATTGTTGTCAACAACGGACTCGATATATCCGAATACATTTTGAGCATCGATTTCAAGAGCAAGTCCACGGCGCTCACCGGGGGAAAGTGACTCAAGGTCAACATTTTCGTAGGCGACAAACGTGGAGTCAACCATCTGAATGATGAAAGAATCACGCTGATCCAGTTCCTGACGCAGGCGGCGAGCCTGGGCTGCATTGGCATCCCGTGACCGGCGCATGGCACTCAGCTCATTATTCAGCGAGTCTGCTTTTTCCTGGTACCGTGTAGCATCAGTCGTGAGTTCACTGATTCGTTCTTCCAGGACCACGATGGTATCACCAGATTCGTGAATTTGCGAAATGCGGACGCTTGTAACTTCTGCAAGTTCGCGCAGATTTGTGATGCGGCCATCGAAGGTTTCCGGATAGAGTACACGATCCAGTAATTGCTGATGGTCGCTATAGCGCTCCTGCATATCGATTACAGCCTCATACAGTGAGTCTGCTGCATCTGTAGTTTCAATGCTTTTTAAAGCATCGAGAACTTCAGCATGATCCTGATCGAAATTCTGTTTGATCTGAAAATCCGACTGGGCCTGCGCATGTACTTGAGTGGTTATACCCATAGCAAGTACGAGCAGTGCGGCCAGTACAGTTTTAAAATTTAGCTTTTCCATTGTTCTTTTCACTTAATCGTAGCTTTATAATTTCGGTTTAGTTAGCAAGGCCATCTTTAGTCAGGCGGTATTCATCATCCCCGTCAATCAACTGGATATAATTGGTTCGTTGATTGAAAGCCGGTTGAGCCAGGCCTGCCTCGGAAACGTTGATTATTTCTGTCAACTCGAGGGCACTCTCCTCAGATTCGAACACATAGACGTTGCTATACCCTGGAGCCGTAACAAAGTAGTACCCGTCTCTGCTACGAATAAGACGAACTTCACTTGGTAGTGATGCATCCTCACCGCGTTCTTTGACGTTTAGCGGGGTAATATTGAAGCTGACTCCAATGCGAACGTCTTCAACCAGCCCGTCTTGATCGGGTGACATGACAGATTCAATCGGTTGTGAGTAATCCACACCGGTTAGGGTGAGGGAGGGACCGCAGGCAACCGTGAAAACTAGCAAGGTAGCAGCTGCAAAATTCCCCAGAAGTCTGAGATGTTTTTGTGAGACCATTTTTTTAAGCTTTAAATTTTTAATTGATAGTGTTTTATGTTTGTATATGTATTTCTTGATACTTTGACCAATACCTCTTTGAGAACCATATCCTTATACACCGGTAGATTAGTGGTGAAAATATCAAAAAAAAGCACGGAATAAAATAACAGATAACATAATATCTCTGTTTATTTCACATTTTTTCTTAATTCATTGCAGTTATACCTTTTTCCTGTCAGATTTTCACCAATGAATGAACCGGAAATCCCTCCTGCAGTTTCGTGGTTCCATTCAAAAAGGTCAATTCGATAATGAAAGAGTAACCTACAATAATTCCACCGAGTCTGCCAACCA
>SLLW01000353.1 GCA_007133875.1 Balneolales bacterium
AAAAACATGGATAACTCCGGAAGCAGATGCATCATGAAGGGATGACGGGGAGGTGTCCACTTCCACCCGGTCGATACGGCTTGCGGGCAGCTGGTTTACGTAGTGGCGGTCCCGCTCCCTGCCATCCACCATAATGACGATGTCACTGCTCCCCTCCATTGAAATATTCTGCTGGATATCAATCTGGATTCCGGGAATCATCCTCAGGATATCGGTGCCGTTATTTGAGGCATTCTTCATCAATTCATTCACATAAAAGGTGGTCTGGCCAGACCCGGTACGTGCACGCACCTGCTCCCCGTTAAAAATGATCTCTTCATGGCTCAGAATATCCACCGGCAGACGGATCTCACCGAGAAACCGGTCAGAATCAGGGTCCAGATCTATGGGGCGGATGACGGTTTCGTATCCGATGGCACTGATGGTGAGCTGGAAGCTGCCGGTTCCGGGAATGCGAAATGAGAAATCGCCATCCGGGCTGCTCGTCGTTCCACCGGCCAACACCGAACCGGTCACATCATACAGTGCGATATGGGCTGACGGGATCCCCTCAAGGGTCTCAGCATCAATGACCACACCCGATACAAACGGGTTCGGTTGCGCTACTCCCGGAGATACCAACATGCCTGTGAATGCCGCTATCATCTGTGCAAATACGGTTACCATCAGGGCGAATAATACACTGTTGCATCGATAGTTTTTTGTTTTCATGGCCGTCTCCGTTCTGTCTGTTTTGGGTGATGTTCACCTGTTTTTACGCAAATAGACGGAACATTACAGCTCCTTGCAAGAGCGTGGGATACACAGCAAGCGTTTGTTACCGATGACAAGGATCGGCGCATTTGATGAGAAGGTTCGGCCTGTTTTTTGTGATGAACGGCTACCGGTTGTAACGAACGATTACCGGCTGTGACGACCGGCTGCAGGTTGTGATGGTCGGTTGCCGAAAGCGATGAATAGCTACAGGTTGTGATGACCGGTTTACCTCTTGTGATGACCAGCTACCTGCTGTGATGACCGGTTTACCGGTACCGCTTATATTGTGCCGGGAAATCTTTGGCATAACTTCGCGACACCGGAATCTCTGCGTCAATTCCGGACATTTTCAACCGGAATCCGAGAGAGTTGCCGGTTGCGGCATCCACCTTTGCCAAATTCACCAAATATGCCCGGTGCGTCCTGGTGATGCAGGGAATGTGGGCAAGTTGCTTTTCGATGCTGGCGATGGTGTTGCGAATCACAACTTTCTGTACTTCATTGTTGCGAAACAGGAAAAAACGCACATAGTTATAATCCGATTCGGCGTAGATAAACTCACCGGGATAGAAATGGAGTTCATCTTTTTTGAGGGGTGATGTGATGCGCAGGGGCACCTCTGATTTCTCCACTTGTGAGAGCCGGGTCTCCCGGGTGGATAGCAGGGTTTCCTGTTCCTCTCCAATCCAGTACCGTGCATTCATTGCGGTAAACAACAGAAAGGGTACCATCCCGATAAGAATCCCGTTTTTCACGGAATCTGCAAATGTAGCAATATTCCACCGATCGGCAGATTCTTCAATGATGAAACCAGCAAAAAAGGCCGCGACACCCACCCCAAGCAGAACCAGGGCAATGGCCATTATTTCCTTTAAAATGGACCAGTCAGCCCTCGGTGAGAAATAGGGAATCTGTTTCAGGATAAGGATCAGAACAAATACCGATACCCCGATCAAAAGGCAGTACATCGCCATGGTAATTTCATAGCTAAAAAAACGGGCGGGATTTGTCGCCAGTGGCCGGTAGAGGATCAGGAAGAAAAAGCAGAAAAGCGACAGGATGACAGAACCGCTCAGCGGATGTGCCAGGATATAATTTTGTGGACACTCCCTTTGAAACCACTGAATCATCCGTTTCCCTATTTCCATTGCTTCACCTGCCGAAAGCTTTTCTGTGAAATACTGTGCGTTCCGGCTCAGGCCTTCAGCCGGGTAAGGCAACCGGTCAGAATGTAATAATATTCGCCTGATTCCGGAAGCCCGTTACCGGAATATAGGGAAGTACCGTCAAATGTTGTCCGTGAAATCAGGTGTCCCGGAATATTATCCGATGACTATGCTGCCCGGGATCTGCACTATTTCAGTGCCGGGGTTGTATTCGTGCTGCATTTCACGTATTACAACTCCTTCCGGGACAAAGCAGGTCTGTACCCTGAACCCTGAACCCTGAACCCTGTACCCTGTACCCTGACGGAAATAGCGCTTCTCGTGTTACAGTTCCACCCGGGATCCGCCGTTTTGTGCCGATTCCATAATCGCACGTACGATCCGGATATCTTCGAGACCGTCCTGGCCGGGAACAACCGCTGATCTGCCTTCCTTGATGGCCAGCGCTTCATTATTCATCTGGCGGGCCTGCTGATGGTCCGGGTCTTCCGGAAGTTCTGTGCCACTGCTGGTCTCCCCCTGTACCCGGGTATACGATTGAAACGGCTGCAAACGGTACCAGCCGTCGGTGCAAGTCACCTCGAGATAATTCATGGAATCCCCGAAACTGGTTTCACACCGTGCAAAGATCCCATCGGGAAACTCCAGCTCAAATTCGGTGTATTCGTCCACTTCGCGGAACATCTCCGTCCGGTCGGCACGCTGTTTCCCGGTGACGGCGACGGGCTCCTTGCCGGTCATATGCCGGGCGGCATTGATCGGATAGACCCCCATATCGTATAAAGCGCCACCTCCCAGCGCCGCGGTCAGCCGCCAGTCGTTCTCCGGCCAGCTTCCCCGGAACCCGGCACCGCATGAGACTTCGCGAACCGCCCCATAGGTTTGCTCCCTGCCATACCGGATCAGTGTCTGAGTATTGGGTTCATGATGCATCCGATGTCCCATCGAGAGATGCACGCGGTTCTTTTCAGCGGCATCCACAATGGCCTGACACTCATCCAGATCCATCGCCATCGGTTTTTCGCACCACACATGCTTGCCTGCCTCGGCGCCGGCAATCGAATCCCTTGCATGCTTACCCGGAGGAGTCACCGAATAGATGATATCGATATCGTCATTATTGGCGATCTCATGCATGTTTTCATAATTATAGACATTGCGGTCGGGAATGCCGTATTGTTCCTGCCATTCCGGAATTTTGGATGGTGTGCCGGTGACAATACCGCGCAGTTCGCAATGATCGGTCTTCTGGAGTCCGGGGGCCAGCCGCCCGGTGCTGTAGTTTCCCAGGCCCACCAGGGCAACACCAAGTTTATCCCTTTTTTTGGGCAGGATGAGCGATGGGAACCACATTGAAGAGACCGCAAATGCGGATCCGAGTTTTAGAAAGTTCTTTCTGGAAATGGTGTCCGTCATAGGATACTTTTTTTAATACTCGTTTCCCCGAAGGCTTTGCCATACACTACGCCCAAAGGTAGTCTTGCTAAATATAAAATTCTACAGATTTTATTCTTATCTATTTATACGCACCGGCGGGACAGGGTATTGTCATGTATTTCATGGCAATTTCTACACAAGTAATTTTATTTCCTTTGATGGATATACGGTTTCACGAGTTGCCCGGCACGTTTTTTTCCAGTATCGCCAGCAACTTTTTCAATAGCCTCATTGAGATCTGCATCGATTGAATAAAGTACTGCAATATCATTATTCATTTTTCCTCCCGTCCATAAAAAGTATTTGAATATATCTGGTGCTTTCGGATAGTAGCTGTTATGCCGATTAGCTCGGATTCTTTTAAGATCAACAATTTTAACCGGATCATTCTTGATATTTGTTTTTTAAAAACATAAGGTAAGTACTACGTAAAGTGAATTTTCTATCCGGCCCGCAGAGGCTAAAACGGTATGGAATGATAAAATAACTTCAAACGAACGGTGGGGGCAGGGGTGGTTTATGTATCAATGTATACAATATCCTGAAAGAGAAACCAGTGAAAAACCAGAACTTTTGGTCAGGAACGAAGCCAGAATTGGTTTAATACCGCAACCTATTGGCATACGTGATAATTTTAAAAACCCGATAACGAAGAGTCTGAGTAAAAAGTCGGTTTTGCAAAAGCTTGTGATAGTTGGTTTATGGCTCACATCCTCAGTATTATGCGGTACAACATATGCCCAAAATAGTGGGACCGGTTTATCAAGTGATGTATCTGATGCTGTCAATAATGCAGAGCAACAAACCATTTCTGTGCCCGAAGGGAACGTAACCGAACTGATCGATGCGATTAAAGCAGCTAACAATAATCCCGAAGCATCGACGATCATTACAGTGAGCGGGACATACAGACTTAGCCCGGATGCGGATCCCCGGATTCCTTTTGAACATGACGGTGATAACGGGCTGCCTTCCATCAATGCACCCATTACTATTATCGGAGAAAAGGCACTTATCAAGCGTGATTCAGATCTTTTTCATAATTCAGATCCCTGTAATTCAGATGATTCAGACAGGTTTCGCATTTTTCACATTTCCGGTAATGGTCACTTAACATTGGAAAACATAGATGCCGTTAAATTTGGATGTCCACAAGGCTCGGGGGATGAGCGACGGGGTGGTGCAATCATCAGCATCGAAGGTAAAGTAACTTTGATTAATAGCGAGGTCCTGAACAATGAGGCCCACCGCGGCGGCGCAATGTATAATGATGGAGGCGAAGTTGTAGTAAATAACAGCACGTTCTCCGGTAATGTAGCCCGGGCTTCGAGTATGGCAGATGGTGGGATTCACAATACCAATGACGGAATCGTCGATATTCATTCCGGCAGTTTATTTAGCAATAACAGAGCAACATCAAGCAGAGGTGGTGGAGGTGGCATTGCAAGTGAGACTGGTATCGTAGAGTTAACCAACAGTACCTTTTCGGATAATGTATCAGGCGGTAGCGGAGGGGGAATACGTAAAAGTGGTTCAGGGGTTATAAATATTCACCACAGTATGTTTTCTGATAATATATCGGATGGTGACGGAGGTGGTATCAACAATAGTGGTTCCAGTCATATGATCATTTTTAATAGCACCTTTTCAAACAATGAGGCAGACAGTGATGGAGGTGGATTAATAAACACCAGCTCCGGTGATGTCACCCTCTTCAATAACGTCATTTCCGGGAATAGTGCCGGGGAAATTGGCGGAGGGATCTACATTACAGGGTCGGGTGATAATGAGATTGGTAAGAGTACAATATCGAATAACAGTGCAGGTGAATTTGGAGGAGGTGTTGCCAATCGCCGCAACCTTACCATTAGCAATTCACTTTTATTGGAAAATATTGCAGAAGATGGTGGCGGTGGAATCGATAATGACGATGGCGGCGACGGACTTCTAAGGATAGTAAACAGTACTATACGGGAAAATAGTACCGGCGGGAATGGCGGGGCAGTACGTAACACCGAAGAATCGTTAAGTCGTTTGAGTTTTACCACCATAGATAACAATATTGCAGATGATCATGGAGGGGGGATATGGAACGATGGTGTATTCGAAATAAAAAATGCTATTGTTACTAACTCAGCAGGAGCGGACTGTCACAACGAAGGAGCAATCAATGCTGTGGGTGAAAACATAGACAGTGATGAAACATGTCCGGGATTTACTCAAGGCGGAATTGATCCGCTCCTTGATCCTGGAGGTCTGGAGAATCACGGTGGACCAACATTGACCATTGCTCTTGTCGAAGGAAGTCCGGCTATCAATGCAGCGAACGAATGTACCGATCTGGATGGTGTTTTGCTAGCTTTTGATCAACGTGAAGTATCCCGACCACAGGGATTAGCCTGTGATATCGGTGCTTATGAATACGACGACGAAGTTTTTGTAGTGGACGGTGATGTAACACAATTGATCGACCTTATCCTGGATGCAAATGCCCATCCGGATGAACCTGCGGTCATTGAGATCAGTGGTATATATACCCTGTCACCCGCCGAAGATGAACGCATTCCTTTTGACCATAACGGCAACACCGGTTTACCTGCAATTACCAGTGATATCACTATAAAGGGAAATGAAGCTGCGATCAGACGTGATCCCGGATTAGGGTGTAGTGTTGAAGGTATGATACAGGACGGGGAGTTCCGGATTTTTTATGTCTCCGACGATGGTAATCTTGGTCTCGAAAATATTCAGGCAGTAAGTCATGGTTGTGCGGATGGATCGGACATTGAACGGAACGGTGGTGCGATCTACAATGAAGGTGGTGCGGTATCATTGGCAAACGTCAGTTTGTTAAACAATAACGCTCATAACGGTGGGGATATCTACACAGACGGAGGGGAAGTATTTGTCCGGTCCACCACCTTTTCGGGTAGCGAAGCAATCAATAATGGTGGTGGCATCTATAGCACAGGGCATGTAGTGGTGGAAATTGACGAAAGTACTTTTGCAGGCGTGACAGCAAGTCGCGGTGCCGGTATCTATGGGACCGATGGAATGTGGACGATCACCGGTAGTACTTTTGAAAATAATTTAGTCAGCAGTCCCTTCAGAGATGGCGGGGGAATCAATAGTACCGGCGGAACCTGGAATGTCTCACATTCTACTTTTTCCGGCAATGAAGCGGGCAGCAGCAATGGGCACGGTGGTGGTATCCTGGCTGATGGAAGCTGGACTATCACAGAAAGCACCTTTTCTAATAATACAGCAGGCAGCGACGGTGGTGGCATACGTAAATCCGGCAGCAGTGCTATGGAAATCATCGAAACAGATTTCACCGAAAATGCAGCAGGCAGGCACGGTGGTGGATTCAGTACGCAGGATAACGGTGAAGTTACGATCTCGAACGGCAAGTTTACCCACAACACTGCAGCATTGAACGGTGGTGCGATTGACGGTCAAAATCGGCAGGTTCGTATGGAGATTGTCAACAGTATCTTTACCGATAATAGTGCAGATGGTCACGGCGGTGGAATTGCCTCCCGTGGAGAGATAATCGTTAGCAGAAGCACCATAACAAATAACCGTACGCAGGAAGGCGGCGGCGGCGGCATAGATAATGCCAGCAATGGCAATCTCACGGTTATTAACAGCACTTTTTGGAGCAACAATGCAAATTCTGAAGGTGGTGCAATCCTGAACGGGGATGAAGGTAGTGCAACAATAATCGCAAGTACAATTGCAGGTAACAGTGCCATGAAAGGTGGTGGTATTTCAAACGAAGATGACGCTTCGATCTCTATAAAAAACTCCATCGTGGCTGAATCCCTTTCCGGTGATGATTGTAATCCCGGGGGAATGTTTCACGCCGAAGGTGAAAATATCAGTAGTGATACAAGCTGCCCGGAATTCAGCCAAACAGGCACCGACCCGCTACTGGATGCTGCCGGATTGCAGGATTATGGCGGGCCGTCACCAACCCTTGCGTTTATGTCCGGTAGTCCGGCAACCGATGCGGTGACCGACTGCACCGACCACGAGGGAAATCCACTTGATACAGACCAACGGGGTGTCAACCGGCCACAGGGAACTGCCTGTGATATAGGAGCTTTTGAATCTGAACAATTAGACCAGGGTGAACTGGTTATTCATCCGGACGTTGGTGGTAATCAAGGTGTTTTCACGACGACTATATTTGGAACATGGTTTGACGAAGGATACACGGTGAAGCTTGTTTCAGACAGCCATCCGGATATACACGGAAATGTTACTGATGTAAGGGACGATAGAACCCGGATGTCGGTCCGCTTCGATCTTTCCGGACAGCCGCTCGGAAAATGGGATATCGTTGTAACTGACAATCAGGGAGTCCCTACTACCCTCCCGGATGCTTTTACCATTGAGGAAGGCGATTTACCTGAAGTATGGGCAATGACT
>SLLW01000399.1 GCA_007133875.1 Balneolales bacterium
CCCGTTGTGCCCGTTGTGCCCGTTGTGCCCGTTGTGCCCGTTGTGCCCGTTGTGCCCGTTGTGCCCGTTGTGCCCGTTGTGCCCGTTGTGCCCGTTGTGCCCGTTGTGCCCGTTGTGCCCGTTGTGGTCTGCGGTGAGATCCCGGCAGATTTGGCCTCTGTAGATGGCTTCGTCCTTTCATCTGTTATCGGAGGTATATTGTTCCGCGCTGCCGGTACATCATACATTGCAAGCAGACGAAATGGAAGTTGGGCGTGGACTGTCCAGTTAGAGGGGATTGTATCCGAAAGCTCTTTCCGGGTGAAACTTTTTCGTATGGAAATGAGGCCGTCGGTCCGGATAAAGGAATCCCGGAAAACCGGGCTGGTCAGTATTGAAAAAAGGGTGTAACCAATCCGGGAGCGCTGGATGTCGCTGCAGATGATACGCCGTGTTGCGAGTTGCTCGAGGTCATGGAGAAACGGATGGAGCGCATCATCAGGCAGATGGTGCAGGACATGGTTGCAGGTTACAAAATCAAAGGATT
Organism: Balneolales bacterium; assembly: GCA_007133875.1. Taxonomy (GTDB): domain Bacteria; phylum Bacteroidota; class Rhodothermia; order Balneolales; family Natronogracilivirgulaceae; genus SLLW01. The sequence continues at coordinate 527 of SLLW01000399.1, forward strand.
CTCCGTCACGAATCAGTGATGAGGTATCGGCCTGAATAAACTGCAACACCCCTTCATTACTATCTGTCGGACCGGGTTTCTCAAAAAGACGGGCGTAAGCCAGAGCTCTTGGATCCGGGTCGACTCCGGTCACATCCAGCCGGTAGCCATCCTTCCCGGCCCAATGCCAGATATTTCGGGTGATGTCACCGCCACCGGAACCGACATCAAGCAGCCGAAACCGTTTTCCGTATGTGAGCTCCGGCCGGATAAATTGTCTGTAAACCGCCCGCCATCGTGATATCAACCGGTTAACTGCGGGAAAGTAGCGATAGGTATTATGCAGCAAAACCGGGTCACAATCCGGTTTGTCCATCCATTCGGTCAGGCCGGGTTGCCGGTATTTCAGAGAGCCGGCCATCACAATGATTGACCGGTTTCGTGGCGGCTTATTCCGGACGGTTTCCGGGATGGCGGCTGCTTGCCGGTGGCCGATATACTTTTGCTGGCAGTAGTATGTGCCCTTTTAGTGACATCCTGACCGTTTTGGGACGGATTGCTTTGAAATAGAGCGGATTCGATGGTGAGTCCGGGCCCGAAAGCCATCGCAAATATGGTTTCGCCGACCGGTTTTCCCGGATGATCCATCATCTCTTTGAGCACAAACAGGATGGTGGCGCTGCTCATATTCCCGTATTCGCGCAGCACTTTGCGGGATGCGGCGATTTGATCATCCGCGAGATGTAATTCGTCCTGAATTTTATCGAGGATGGCCCGACCGCCAGGATGGATTGCCCATCGGGAGATGTCATCGAATGGTAAGCCGCCTGCACGCAGCATGGTCTCCAGGGCCGGCCCGATGTTTTTCCGGATGATGTCGGGGACATATGTTGAGAGTTTCATTTGAAATCCCTCATTTCCGATGGTCCAGGCCATATCGTTCTCTCCCTCAGGGGTGAGGTCGCTGTGAAAAGAAAGCATTTCAAGCGGGCAGGAACCGGGATGGGTATTGCTATCCGGAGATTCATCGTGCGGGAGTTCTGTTGTTGCGGGGCGCCGGGCACTCACCAGAGCTCCGGATCCGCCGTCGGCAAAGACCGATGCGGAGATGATTGCGTCGGTATCATCGGAAAATTGGAGATGAAGGGTGCACAGTTCCACACACAGGACCAGAACTACCGAATCGGGTTGGGATCGGCAGAAAGCTTCCGCCATTTTTAATCCCTGAAACGCGGCATAGCACCCCATAAACCCGATATGATAACGCTGGGTGGTTCCGGGCAGGCCGAGGTCACGCACAATATGGTAGTCGGGACCCGGGGCAAAAAAACCGGTGCAAGAGACGGTGACAATATGGGTAATATCCTCTTTTTCAAAACCCGGGGTATTGCGGATCAGCTGTCCGGCCAAAGCAGTAAAGTGGTGGCGTGCCTCCCGCGTGTAAATCTCGTTGCGGGTTTGGGTGTCGGGCGGAGGCAAGCGGTTGCCGTCTTTATCAAAAAAAAGTGGTGACGTTCCGGATTTGTCAAAGTCTTTTATGACGCTGTGCCGTTTTTCGATGCCGGAATTATTGTAAATACTCCGGATGATTCGTTTGGTGCCGTCCCGGCTGCCCACATTTTTCTGCATTAATCCGGAGGCGAAAGCCTGGTCGTAGGAGGTTTCGGGGAGGGATGTCTCAAGATGATGGATGAAAACGGACATAGGAAAACTTAAAAGTTGATGGGAGCTTTATGTTACCCATAACCCATTTCGTGATGCAATCGTTTGCCGGCCTTCGGAGCCGGCAATTCGCACTTCTGGTCAGTACAATGCACCCGTCCCGGCATGTTGCTTCCGGGCCGTCATCTTTTTTGTGATTCGATAAAAACGGATGTTGTGGAGGATTGCAGCGACAGTTAGTCCGGCGATAAGGCCCGCCCACAAGCCCATGGGGCCCCATTCGAGCACGATGCCCAGGGTATATCCCAACGGTATGCCAATACCCCAGTAAGCGGCGAGGTTGACGATCATCGGCACTTTGGTGTCTTTGAGCCCACGCAGCGCACCGGAGCCACCGACCTGGAGGCCGTCGGATATCTGAAAAATGGCGGCCATGATCAACAGCATAGATGCCATACGGATGACCTCAGGATCGTTGGTATAGATACCGACAATCTGCTGCGGAAAAGAGATCATGAGCAGTGCAGCGACACTCATGATGGTGGTGCAGAGAGCGATGCCGGTAAATCCGGCAAAGCGGGACTGATGGAGCTGGTTTTTTCCGTAGAGCTGACCTACTCTCACGGTGATGGCCATGGAGAGCCCGAGCGGTATCATAAACGTGACAGATGCGATATTGATGGCAACCTGATGGGCGGCCACAACAGTTGTGCCGAGCGAACCCATCAGCAGGGCAACGACGGCAAACATGCTCGTTTCCATCCCCATGCTGATTCCAATCGGCGTACCGATGCGCAGAATCTCGCCGATATGGCGCCGTTCGGGCAGGCGCACATCACTGAACAACCGGAAACGGCGGTAAGCCTTTCGGCTGATGGTATAGGCGAGCATCACAAGAAACATCACCCAGAAAACAATGGCCGTCGCCCAACCGGTGCCGACAGCTCCCAGTTCGGGAAATCCAAAATGGCCATAGATAAGGGTGTAATTGCCGAGGATATTGAAGGCCAGGCCGATAAGGGTGATGTACAGGGCCGGGCGGGTGGCGCCGAGAGCTTCATTAAAAAAACGAAGCACCATAAATGCAAAGACTGCGGGTACTCCCCATGAAAGGGCGAAAAGGTACCCGGAGGTGATGGTGATTACTTCCGGAGAGAAGCCCAGAAGGTTCATGACCGGATGCAAATTGTTGAGTAAAAGTATGGCTGGAATCGACAATATGATACTGAGCCAGAGTCCCTGGCGGACTTTTTTGCCAATCAGATGAAGCTGTCTGGAGCCGAAAAGTTGGGCAATAATCGGGCTGAGAGCCATCAAAACACCAATCACTATCGTAAAAATCGGCATGAAGAAACTCGAGCCGATGGCCACTGATGCCAGGTCGTTGGGATGATAGTTGCCCGCCATCACCGTATCGACAAAACTCATGGATATATGCGCCAACTGTGCTCCGATGAGCGGTAATCCAAGAGTGAGGGTCTTACGCGATTCGTTGAGGATGTCGGATCGCAGACTCATTCCGGTTTGCTCCTCTGAAAAACCAGGGCAGGTATGGCATGATCGGGCTTTCCGGAGAGATGGGAAATGATCGAGGAAGCGGCGAGGGCACTCATGCGGCTGCGGGTTTCTGTGGTAGCACTGCCGATATGCGGAAGCAGCAGGCAGTTGGGGGCGGTCAGCAGATCGGGATGAACCTCCGGCTCCTTTTCATATACATCTAACCCGGCACCGCCGATCTGTTTTTCATGCAGGGCGGATGCCAGTGCCGGCTCATCGATAACCGGTCCGCGGGCGGTATTGATAATGATGGCCCCGGATTTCATCCGCGAAAGGCGATCCCTGTTGATGAGGTGTTTTGTATCGGGGGTGAGCGGGCAATGCAGGGAGAGTATGTCGGAGGATTCTATCAGCTCGTCGATCGATGATGTGTATTGCGCATCGAGTTGTTGTTCGTCTTGCGGGTCCAGCCGGTTCCGGTTGTGGTAATAAATCTGCATACTGAATCCCCGGGCCCTGCGGGCAAATGCGCGGCCGATACGGCCCATGCCGATGATTCCCACACGTTTTCCATACAGCTCAGTACCGAGAAAACCGAACGGATGCCAGCCGTCAAACCCGCCGTTGCGCAGCTGGCTTTCGGCATCACGGAGCCGTCGTGCCACACCAAGCAGCAGTGCAAAGGCGCAATCTGCCGTGGCTTCGGTAAGCACGTCCGGGGTATTTGCGACCAGGATACCCAGCTCTTTCGCCGCCTCCACATCGATATTGTTGTACCCGACGGCAAAATTGGAGACAATCCTGAGGTTTTGTCCCGCTTCCAGGACCTTTCGGCTCACGGGATTGGAGAGGCAGCTAAGCAGGGCATCATAAGAACCGATGGTTTCGAGGAGCCGCGATTCCCGGTCGAACTCACCCCGCTGGCCGACGGTGACCTCGTATCGGTTGGATAACAGATCGATACCTTTGCCGGGAAGAGGCTCGGTTACTAATACACGCATACGAAATAGAATGGTTGCTGATTTGTGCGGAGTGCTGATCGGAGATGCCGGAACAGCCTGTTATGGAGTGATGGATACGCCGTTACACCGGATCAAAGCGGCATTATCGCCGTTATCATCCTCCAAATCATAATAATATACGAAAGGTTCCAGAACCTGGGCACACATCATTTCGGTGTCATACCAGGAGGTTAGGCTGACGGAGAGTGTGTCGGATTCCCACTTTCGTTCTGGTGGGGAGAGGTGGTGGCAGGGGGTGGGAAGCGATCCCTCAATGCGAAGATATCGGCCGCTGTTATCGGTGATGATTTCCAGTTCATCAACAAACACTTCGCCGGATTCCGTGGAACGGCTGTTTTCGGGGACTCCCGGCTGATGGGTGGATGAGTCGGCGATTGGTGAATGCGAATTTTCGGTCGTGGATGTTGCGGCACATCCCGCCTGTAAAAACATAAGGGAAATTGCAAAACCGACAAGGATACTAATCTTCGACCGTGGTGACTTTTGCATCATTCCACATCTTTTCAAGTGCGTAATACTCGCGGTTTTCTCTGTTGAATATATGTACAACAACATCGACATAGTCAAGGACGACCCATTTTTTGCTGTCGAGTCCTTCTTTTCTCCAGACGTGTTCTCCGGTTGCCTCTTTCACTTTTTCAGAGACATTATCGGCCAGGGCTTTGATCTGGGATTCCGAACCCCCATTGCAGACAATAAAAAAATCGGTTAAGGTGGTAATACCCCTGACGTCCAGCACATTGATGTGTTCTGCTTTTTTTTCAAGCAGGGCTTCATTGATGTTAGTTACCAGTTGAGGAAAGGTCTTGTTGCTTTTTTTTACTTTGGAAGGAGAGGTTTCATTCATAGGCGGTGTCATAGATTTAAAGATTCGTAGTCGGAGCCAATCACGACGGTGGCATCCAGATAGAAGTCGGAGGATATCTCCTGTAAAATCCGGTCTTCCGGTATTCCAAGTGCCCGTGCGACTCTTCGGGCATTTTCCAGATTTCCGTTTCGGTCAATGACGATGGTCTCCCGGATGTCGAACGTTTCAAAATTTCCGGACTCGACAACATCAAATCCGTTTTGTCTCAGTGCGGATGTATATCGGGTTGCCAGGCCAGGTACACCGCAACCGTTGAGTACCTCAATCTGGATAACATCACTGAGCAGAACACCGACTTCACTTCGTTCAGCGACAATACGGGGGTATACGATGCGGGTGAAAAGTGCGACAATCAGTATCAACAACAAAATGCTGAGGAATCCCAATGCGGCGTGTAACAGGAAATTAGAGCTCTGTTTTTGCGTCATTCAGATGAGGAAAGAGAGTATTCCCAGCGGTTGGACCGGTTGAAAGGGTTACGGTTGTTGAACGTGACTTACCAGTGGGTATAGGGGCTGTGGAACCGATTCCGGTGATACGATGGCCCGTACCCATACCCATATCCGTGCCCTGCCGGTATTTGCTGAAAGCGTACCTGGACACGGGAGTTTTCACTGAACTTGTAATTCAGTTCAGCGTTTCGCACAAAGAACTGGGTCTGGTCCTGCCCCATAATATTATTGCCAAACGGGGAGTGGGCCATGGAGAGATCAACCCGGCCATACAGATTCTCGTTAAACTGCAGATGCATGGTATTGGTGTACATATTCTGGTTGTACATATTCCCTCCAAACGAACCCATGGTCATTTCGTAAGAGTGATTCATCTGGAAATCCTGAAGTCCCAGAAATGACGACTCTTCCTCGTTATCCTGGCGAAGAATATGGCCCGTGCGATCGAATGCAGAGTTGTTTTCGGATCGGAATTGTGCGACTCCGTCAACAAATGGCAGCAACAACAGGGCAACTAAAATAAAAATCGCGTTGATTTTCATATGACATCTGAATGAGATAATCCGGGAGTTTTCCGGGTTGGATACTACTTATGGTATATTACTATCAACGTAACGAAAACATTCAAATTATGTCAATAGAGAATTGCGCTATTTTACAATAATTTTGCGGGTCGAATATCCCTGCTAAAAGCAATGGATTCCGGGTATGTGTTACCTCTGAGCCTGTTTGAACAAGCAATGCGGAGGTGGAGGGATTCGAACCCCCGGTGCACTTGCGTGCACAACGGTTTTCGAGACCGCCCCATTCGACCGCTCTGGCACACCTCCGGATCAGATTGAGCTTGTAAAATGGCCCAAAAAGACTTATATTACTGAACTTTTCGCAGTTCTACAATACTTTTTTTCAATATATCATTAATCTACGAGATATGAAATTAACGGATTTCAGGTACGAGTTGGACAAGATCAAGATTCCCTCGCATCCTGTAGAGCCTCGGGACGCTGCCAAGCTGATGGTGCTGGACAGAGCTGAGAAAACCATCACTCATGAGAAGTTTTCCGATATTCACAAATATTTTAGCAAAGGGGATTGTCTTGTATATAATGATACCAAGGTGTTTCCCGCCAGGTTAAAGGGTAAGAAAGAGAAGACCGAAGCGTCGATTGAAGTATTTCTGCTCCGCGAACTCCAGCCGGAGAACAAGTTGTGGGATGTGCTGGTTGAGCCTGCCCGCAAAATCCGAATTGGAAATAAACTCTATTTCGGTGACGAACTGGTAGCCGAGGTTGTAGACAATACCACCTCCCGTGGACGTACCATCCGGTTTCTATTTGAAGAGTCGAACGAAAAGCTCTATTCCATACTCGATGAGCTTGGAGAGATGCCGCTTCCGCCCTACATCAAACGCAAACCGGAGGAGGCGGATAAAGAGCGTTATCAAACCGTTTTTGCAAAAGAGCGCGGTGCCGTTGCAGCACCCACCGCCGGCATGCATTTTACAACAGAGTTGCTGGACAAACTAAGGGAGAAAGGTGTCCGTATGGCTCCGGTCACGCTTCATATTGGCTGGGGAACGTTCCGGCAGGTGGAAGTTGAAGATCTCACCAAACACCGGATGGATTCGGAGAACTATTATATTGCGGAGGAGTCTTCGAAAACCATCAACGAGGTGCTCAACTCAAAGAAAAACAAAGTGGTTGCCTGCGGAATTTCATCCGTACGGGCCGTTGAGACAAGCGTGACCGCCAG
>SLLW01000133.1 GCA_007133875.1 Balneolales bacterium
ACGTCCATGATGGTTGCTGATACAAACCTGATTGCAAGTTTTTGGGTCTTGGAATTGCATGTGTCCGCTTAATCTATATTTTTAAACACATGATACAGGCGGATCTTGTCTTAATGGACAATGTGTTTAAAATTTCAGCGCTCATAGACGACATTGCCCCTCAGGTAAACCGCCGCTACGTCTGCCAGTGCACGGATATCCCGGTCCGGCCTTCCATTCACAATGACAAGATCAGCGCTTTTGCCGGGCCCGACGATCCCGGTATCGCTCATCCCGAATCGTTGTGATGGTTCGGTTGTAAGTGTGCGAAGTATTTCCCGGAACGGTAATCCCGCCTCTTCGAGCATCAGGTACTCCCGCGTAGGGTCGTATTCCGGGGTGAATCCGACATCGGTGCCGAACAGGATGGCTCCCCCCCGCATCATGATACGCACGGACTTGCTCCCGGGCGAGGGCGGCAAATTCCCGGGGAACGCCCTGTTGTTCGTGTGACCACATCCACAATGCGAGCGTTGGCACAACAGCTACATCAGCTGCCAGCATATAAGCGATGAGGGTGGAATCGTTTTAAATGAATTGGAACGGGTATTAATCAAAAAACTCAACGTTCCACAAAAAAAAGTTACCCAAACACTGTTATTTCTTCGGAAACACCAAATAGAACCAATTCCTGACAAACCTTCTGATGTAAACGTAAGAGAGGAAGATGATCGTTGGGTGTTGGAATCAGCATTGAGGGCAAAAGCTGACATATTAGTAACCGGGGATAACGATTTATTGACCATTTCAAACAAGGTACCCCAACGAAAGATTATTTCGCCTCGGGGTTTTTGGGAATTACTAAAAAAGTAAAGCGAGCCTGTAACACCGGCGGTCGTTATCCCGGCAATTCCGGCCTGATGCCGGTGTACCGTGCCTCCTCAGGTACAAACCCGGCGATTTTATTTGTATCTTGCCAACAGATGTTGTCATTATGTATCCGGGGTCTCAGAAAATCATTTTAAATGAAAAATGTACTTATTACCGGCGGTGCCGGATTCATCGGTTCGCACTTGTGTGACCGTTTCATCGCCGAGGGGTGGCAGGTATCGTGTATCGACAATCTTTCGACCGGAAGTGCGGATAATGTCAATCATCTGATCGGCCATCCGGCGTTCCGGCTGATCAAATATGATGTCACCAACTATCTGCACACCGAAGGCGAGCTGGATCTCATCCTCCATTTTGCGTCACCCGCCTCTCCCATTGATTATCTGGAGATGCCGATCCAAACGCTGAAAGTGGGCTCCCTTGGGACGCACAAGGCGCTCGGGCTGGCCAAAGAGAAACGGGCCCGATTTCTGCTCGCCTCCACCAGTGAGGTCTATGGCGACCCGCTGATTCATCCCCAGAAGGAGGACTATTGGGGAAATGTGAATCCGGTGGGGATCCGCGGCGTCTACGATGAGGCCAAGCGATTTGCCGAAGCAATGACCATGGCCTATCACCGCTATCATGATCTGGACACCCGGATTGTGCGCATTTTCAATATCTACGGCTCCCGTATGAGGTTGTATGACGGGCGCGCTCTGCCGACATTTATCAGACAAGCGTTAAAAGGGGAGGACCTTACGGTCTATGGGGACGGTTCCCAGACCCGCTCGTTTACCTATATCGACGACCTCGTGGAGGGGGTGTACCGTCTGGCATTGAGTGATGAGGTGGAGCCGGTCAATCTGGGTAATCCCGATGAAGTCTCCATCCTGGATTTTGCAAAAGAGATTTTGGCACTCACCGGAAGCACGAGTCGTATCGCCTTCCGGGACCTGCCCCAGGACGATCCGAAAGTCCGTAAGCCGGATATCTCCCGGGCAAAATCGGTACTGGACTGGGAGCCGCAGGTTCCGCGATCCGAGGGGCTGCGCCGGACCGTAGCATACTTCGAGAAGGCAATGTCAGGCTGAGGGGGGGAGCCGCGGAAAGACCTGCTCGGTGACACACCTGTATGCATCGGATATGTATCGGCACCCGTGTTCCGGCCAGTGTCAAACGTTTTATGGGGGTTCCTGTCACATCAAGAGTACGAGTGCAATCCTTTTTGTGTGGTATGAAAATCTTGAGACCGCCCTTTTTGATTGTCATCGTGAGGAAGTGTGATGGTAAATGTGCTTCCTTCTCCGGGTTGGCTTAAACCCTTGAGTGTTCCTCCATGTCGCTCTACCATTTCTACACACATGACCAACCCAAGTCCGGTTCCTGATTCTTTTTCGGTTCCATTTGTGCTTACCGTTTTCTCTTTGGATAGTATCTTGTCCAGGATTTCCTGTTTTGTGCCAACGCCATTATCCCGAATCCTGATTTCTGTTGCTGTTTCGCCTTGATCGGCTTCGATGGTTACCATGCCGCCAGGTTTTGTAAATTTGACAGCGTTAGTGAGTAAATTTCGCAGCACGGTCTGCAGCATGCGTCGGTCTGTACATACCATCAGATCATCATCAATCGTATCACGGATGGTGATATCCTTGCTTTCAGAAAAACTATGCAGCAATTCTGTGGTTTCCTTCACTAGTTCGGAAAGGCTTGTCTCAACAGGTTCAAAATTCATCTTCCCGCTTTTAAGGGTCACCCAATCCAGAAGCTGGGTGAGAAGTGAGAGGGCCTGACTGGAGGAGTTGGTTATTTGATTGACCATGCTGATTTTTTTCTCGTCAGGCAATTCGAAAAATTCATCACGTAGCATGCCGGCATATCCAATAATTCCCTGAAACGGCGACCTGAGATCATGGGAAATGATTTTTATCAGCTGTTCCTTGGTGTCGTTACTCTCTTTCAGCTGTTTTTCAATTTTGCGACGCTGCTGGATCTCTTTTTCAAGGCGGTCTACTGTTTTTGTAAGATGCTCTGTTCTTTCTCTGACCGAAACGGCAAGAAATTTATTTCGTTTTTTCAGTTCCCGGGACCTCCAGTTGATATATCCGGCGATCAGCAAAATCAGGACCAGAATATAGAATGCAATCATGTAGTTACTCTGCCACCAGGGGGGTGGAATGTAGAAACTGACCTGAAGCGGCTCAGTCCACTCTGTCGAGTTGCGTGAGGCTCTGACTTCAAACGTATACCTTCCCGACCCGGAAATGGACCGGTTAAATACAGAGTGATTGGTAGGTTCTGACCATAGTTCCCCGGTTCCCCTGAGACGTGACTGATAATAGATATCATCTGACGGGTAATCAAAGGTGGTAAAGGCAAAGGTCATGTGGCTGACATCGTGGTCCAGTTCCCGTTCCTCCGTCGAAAAAAATATTTCGTCATGAACGCGCCAGTATCGCAAATGCACGGGAGAGGCTTTCATTAAAAAGGAGCCTTGATTGTAATAACTCACACCAACATTGGTACCCATCCACAAATAACCATCGTGATCCAGATAGCCAGCACCATGGCCGAAACTTGTGGATAATAATCCGTTTACAGTAGTAAATGTGCGGATTACTTGTTCTCCTGCATCGCAATCACTGCGGGTATAAATCCAGTTAAGGTTTTGGTTGGTTCCAACCCAGGTACTGTTATCGTGATTCTGAATCCAGCGTATGCTTTGGTTGTCCAGAAATTTACAGAAATGTGTACCAGCTGCCGCGTTGTCCGGGTCGGAGTCTATCAAATAGAGTCCGTCCATGGCACCAAGCCACAGGAAATCACCCTCACCGGGATGAATGTACGTGAAATAGGTATCCGGGTCCGGGGCTGCATCGTAGGTATCCCAGTCAATGGAAATGAATTCCTCACTATCAGGATCGTAGCGGGCTACAAAACGGGAACTGCCCGATACCCAAAGTGTATTATTATCAGAGCGTGTAACACCCGATAGCGATTCCGTTATACCCTCTTGAGAGCCGAATACTCTGAGGGTATCCCTTTTCAAGTCATATCGATAAAGAAGGCCTGAATAATCGACCATCCAAAAGAGGTTGGCCCCCTGCAATACCGCGAACTCGATATCCATTGTGGGGTCCAGTTCGGCTACTTTTGACGCTTCCCGGGTATCTACATCGATTTTGTGAATGGTGTTTAGTGTGAAAACGGTTAATACATCACCGTCTGGCGTGTAGTGCAGATGTTTTATAAATTCGCCGTCCAGATAGTCGCGTTTTTCAAGTTTTTCGTCACCTGCCTCCCGAAAGAAAATACCTTCGTGTGTTGCCACCCAGAGATTTTCGTACTTGTCCCTGATGACTCGGGTTACATATCGCCTGGGGAGCCCCTCGTCAATACCTATATTTTCAAAAGGAAACACAGGCATTAGATTTATGCCGTGATCGGTAGCCACCCAGATGTTTTCACTCCGGTCGATGTGTATGTGCTTGACGTAGTTGGAGAAAAAATCGCGTGACTGTTGAACGCCACGACTCTGCTTGTCCATGAGAAGCAGCCCGTCACCGTTTCCTCCGATGAACAATGAGTTTTTATCCAATATGGTTAGTGCATCAATATCAATATCACGACTCTCCTCAATCCAGTGCGAACTTCTGACTTGCAGCGATTCATAGTCCCACTCCATGTAGTATAAACCATCATTACTGCCTATCCAGAATGCTTCTGTGCCATCCGGACCTGTTGATTCCGAAGCTACAATATCCATCAGGTTGTCAGATAGTCCGGTTACAGAAACTTTCTGGACATGACGGGTTCCTTTTTCGATCAGCAAAAGTCCGTTCGCGGTTGAGGGGATGAGAATATTCCCGTTTCTGTCTTTCTGAAAGGTATAAGAGCGTACGAAATCTGTTTGAAAATCCGGTTCAAAATCGAACGGAAGCGGCTCAATGGTGAAGTCGTCAGCAATAATGTAAATCCGGTTTTGACCGGCCATCAGAATGCTGCCGTCTTCCAGTTCAAACAGTTTGCGTATCCTCGGGTCATTATCTTCCGGCTTGAATGGAACAGAAGTAAACGAATCCGGGATCGTCTTGTGGTTGTCTAAAGGAGTATATGCCGGCCCATTGTCCGTGGCAACAACGAGCAGGTTTTCACTGGTTACAATAGCATGTTTGATGTAACCGTCGGGAAGACCATGGGGTATGGACCGGTTGTGAAATTCGTAACCGTCATAAAAGCTGAGACCGTCATCTGTTGAAATGGCCAAAGCGCCGGATGGAAGTTCTGTGATATGCTTGACGAAGGCAGAGGGCAGGCCCTCATTCGTTGTTATTTCGCGATGGCTGCCAAACGCGTATGCATTATGCAAACCCGCAAGCAGCATCAGTAATACAAAAATAATAGTGAAGACAAATCTCATAAATATTTCAGATTTATGACATATCCTTTTGCCTATGTGGAAGTGCTTTGATGGGCCAGGAAATTGGTATTGAAAAAAAATGACCCGTCAAGGTAAGTTTTGCAGCCACTATCCGCAAAGATACAAAATGTGAATGTTTACATAAATAAACAAATCTTAATAAAAAAGCAATCAAAAGGCTTGCAATGGTTTGTAGTGCCATTTATTCCCACTTATTTGGATCACAGGTGCAACAATACCGCTTTTTTCCGCCGTATCGCTGGATCACAATAGAATGTATCTAACGGCTTTATTACTGCTCGACTATGTTCGATCATCATCCTTATAAACTGTCACGTGATGAACTCTCACGTGAAAAGGAATGGCCTCTTTTTGTGTCAAGCGTAACCGCAGCAAGGGGGGCGATTCCTTTTTTGATAACCTGTCACATTTGCAGTAGGTACTGTCCGTCTCTTTCATGTAACATGGCTGGCATGAATATTGCTAGTAATAACCTGTTTTTTCACCGGTTGTTCCTGATGATGGGAATCGGGTCACCCCCGGATACCAGCCGGTCACCCGTTAACGTAACATTTTAGGCTGAAAAGCTTTTTTTTTGAGGATTATCGAATGATGACATGTACCATGCGGGCCATTGCAACAATGGCTCTTTTTTTGTCCACCGGAACGTTTCTGTTTGCCCAAACACCGGTCCCGCCGCCACAATTTACCAATCCCCCGGGCTATTATTCCGCCGATTTTACCCTGCAACTGGAGCATCCCGACCCCGATGCCCGTATCTATTACACCCGCGACGGCTCCGTTCCCGGCGAATCATCACCGCGCTATTCCACGGATGACGGCATATCCATAAGGGACCGGAACCGGGATCCGAACAGCCTTTCCCTGATCCAGACCACTATTCTGTCTGACGAGGACTCTCCGCGCCGCTGGATGCCGCCAAGTGAGACCGTCAGCAAAGGAACCACCATCCGCGCCCGCGCCTATCTGGACGGGGAATCATCGGAAACCGTCACCGCCACCTATTTTGTATCGGATGAGCCGTTTCCGTTCCAATCGCTTCCGGTGCTCTCCATCACCACCGACAGCCTCAATCTCTTCGGGTACTCGGATGGGATTTATGTCCCGGGAACCCGGCACAGAGAAGGGAGAGACCGCTCCGGGAATTATATTCAGACCGGTGAGCGGTGGGAGCGGCCCGCCAGCCTGGAGTGGTTTGATCCGGCCGGGACCCTGGAGTTCCAGCAGGATATCGGCATCCGCATACACGGGGGATGGACCCGTCGGTTCCCCCAGAAAAGCCTGCGGCTCTATGCCCGCAGTGATTACGGCGAAAACCGTTTCTACTATCCGGTTTTTCCGGAGCAGGATTACGACAACTACAACCGGTTGATCCTCCGGAACTCGGGCAACGATTTCAGTATGACCATGTTCATGGATGCCGCTGCACAGTCGCTGATCCGCCATTTCAACGTCGACACCCAGGCCTACCGGCCCACGCTGCTCTACATAAACGGAGAGTTCTGGGGCATAAAAAACCTCCGGGAGCGGTATGACCGGCACTACCTCAGCCGGGTTTACGGGGTGGACGATGACAAAGTGAGTATCCTGGAGGGCCAAAATGAGGTAAAAGAGGGGAGTAACGACCATTACAACGCCATGATATCGTTTATCGAAAAGAATGACCTCTCCGTTCCCGCCAACTTTGACTCGGTCGCAACCCTGATGGACATCGACAATTTCCTCGATTACTACAGCGCCGAGATCTATTATGGCAATAACGACTGGCCGCAGCACAACATCGAATTCTGGCGGTACGATGCCCCTTACAACCCGGATGCCCCCAAAGGTCAGGATGGCCGGTGGCGGTGGTTGCTTTATGATGTGGACCGCTCGCTCGGTTACTTTACAGAAGCCGATTTTGACATGGTTGAGTGGGTTACAGTTAAGCGAAGTTTATCAAACCGCGATGAGTGGCCCAATCTGATTCTCCGCAAACTGCTGGATAACGAACAGTTTTACCACGATTTCATCAATCGCCTCTCGGATCATCTCAACACCGCCTTTCAGTCCGGGCGGGTCCGTTCCGTCATTGACAGTTTGCGCAGTCCCCTGGAGCCGGTCATCGATGCGCATATCGCCCGGTGGCCGAACCATCAGAGCCGGGAATACTGGGAATCCCGGGTGCAGGCGATGGGTACCTACGCCGATGAGCGTCCGGACTACATGAGGCAGCACATGATGGACCATTTTGATTTGGGAGAGCAGGTCACCCTGGCGGTGGATGTTTCCGGTCCGGATGAGGGTCACGTGCAGGTCAATACCACCGAAATTCTCCCGTCGCTGCCCGGCGTCGGATCCGATCCCTATCCCTGGTCCGGCATCTATTTCAGTGACATCCCGATCCGTCTGACGGCACACCCCCGCGAAGGGTACGCGTTTTCCCACTGGGAAACGGAT
>SLLW01000192.1 GCA_007133875.1 Balneolales bacterium
AATAACGGCAACAAAAACGGAGCGACTGTTGGTATGATTCCCAAACGAAGTTCGCCTTCCACCTGGTCGGACATTTCACCCGCAAGATGTTTCAGATGCTCTATTTCGTCAAGGATCCGGCGGGCCTGGGCAATAATGAGTTTCCCCGTTTCGGTTGGTATTACCGGTGAACGGCTTCGGTCAAAAACTTTGACACCGACCTCCTCTTCAAAGCGGTTGACCATCGTACTTAATGTCGGTTGGGTGACACTGCAGTGCTCAGCTGCCCGTGCGAAATGACGAAACCGGTCGATGGCAATGACATAGGTCAGTTGCTGCAAATTCATGGGTTCTAAAAGTTAGTTATCTTATAATAATGGAATGACTGCTATCAGGCTCCGGTCAATACGAAAGGGTTCAATCCATGCATCCGGAGAATTTATATGTAACAGCACAAGATATTAATAGTATCAATATTCATATAGACGATATCACTTCTGCGGATCATTCGAAACTTTTTTTTCTCACTGGAACAATTACTGTACTTTTTTTTCATCAATCGCCAGCAATACTTGTAATTCCGACGCGCTATAGCAAAAAAAGTGATCATACTGCTTACCAGCACCCTGACCGTCATGTCGGGTGCCACTATCGGGCCGGTACTCCCGTTGATGAGTGAGGTATTTGCCGATACCCCGAATGCTGAATTCCTGACACGTCTTATCCTGACCATGCCGGCCCTTTTTATTGTTTTGTCATCCACTTTGTGTGGTTATCTCGTGGACAGGTATGGACGCAAGAACATTTTGGTGATGGGCACCTTGCTGTACGGATTTGCAGGATCGGCAGGGTTATGGGTGGATACCCTTACCGCCATCCTCATCAGCCGCGCCCTGCTCGGAATCTCTGTTGCTGCCGTAATGACCGTCTGCATCACCCTCATTGGTGACTACTACCGCGGTAGCGAAAGGCAGCATTTTATGGGCCTTCAAAGCGCCTTCATGGCGTTCGGAGGTGTCGTCTTCATCACTTTCGGCGGCATACTGGCCGATATCAGCTGGCGGGCTCCTTTCATCATATATACCGCTGCATTCTTCCTGTTACCGTCCATTATGATCACGATCAACGAACCCGAACGTGCCGGTAATTCTGATGGCAGCCAGAACAACGTTTTGCCCCCTTCAGCACCGCTGTCGATCATTTTCCTGATCATTGCCGCCGCTTTTACCGGGATGGCCATATTCTACATGATACCGGTCCACATACCGTTTCTGCTCAACAGTTTCGGGGATATAAGCAACACACAAATCGGGTTGGCGCTCTCCTCTTTTGTTCTGATGGGGGCTGTCGTTTCACTCAATTACCAGAAAATCTTAAAACGGGTAACATATCCCACGATCTATCTGATATGTTTTTTTTTGCTTGGTGCCGGGTATATACTTATCTCCTTTTCCGACAGTTATTACCAGATTTTTTCCGGTATGATTCTCGGTGGTATCGGATCGGGGCTGCTGATGCCTAACAGCAACGTCTGGCTGCTGTCGGAAGCTCCGGAACATCTCCGGGGACGGCTCTCCGGCACGCTCACATCGGCCATCTTCCTTGGCCAATTCCTCTCTCCTGTTATGACCCACCCTCTGGTTGACAATTATTCGGTTACGACGGCATTTCTCATTATCGGGATCTCGGTAGCCGGAATATCACTGATACTGGCCACAGGCAGGATTTTCTTTCAGCGAAGTCTCCATTCGTAACGATCGCTTCTGTTTTTTTCCGGCCGGAATCCCGCCTTTTTTAAATAATCACGGTGCGCTTCGGTCCCACCTGTTGCAACCAATCTGGTGACTCCCAGCCCTCGGAAGTAGTCTTGCCGATCTTCAAACAGGTATTTGCCGATTTTAAAATCGCGGTAATTGGGGATCACATAATCAAGCACCACTTTGTGTTCACCGGTCGCATCGGGGCGGGCAATCAGCAGGCCGGCCGGTACCATATTGCGCAGGACAAAAACGGCAATATCATCCGGTTCCGGTTTCCAGGAAAAACCGGGCTGATAATTTCGGATATCCTCCTCGTAAAAGGAGATGAATTCCTGCAGATACTCGCTATTGCCGCTTACCCGGAGCAGTTTAAAAAACTCTTTATCACCCAAAATTTTACTCAGATAATAGATGTTGATCAAAACAATGAACCCGTTCATAGCAGCAACCGGAACGGCTCCGATCAGGATCCCGTAGAGGCAGAATGCGGCTGCGCCAATCAGGTTGATGACCCTCAGTTTGATGATGGCGCTCATCATCAGTGACACGGCGATCAGGACCGAGGCCACATATCCAATAATTTCGTAAATCAGATGGGTATCCATAAAAAAAGCCGGTATCCAATTCCCTGTTACAATGTATCAGGGATGATACCGGCATTTTTTATGAATTAAAAGCGGCTACCTGCGCTCCGGCCGTTACTTCAGTGTTTTCTTTACTTCGTTTCTCAGTTCATCGGCTTTGGATTTGCCTTTTGAGATGAGATCTTCGGTATCGTGCAGAGCCTCTTCGTAACGTTTCTGCATATTTTTTACAAAATCATCAAATTCCGATTTAACAACATCAGCATATTCATCACCTTTTTTCGAAATCTGTTTTCGGGTCTTTTCACCTTTATCAGGTGCAAACAAAACACCAAGAAGTGCTCCGATAAAGGATCCGATAACAACACTGGTCAACATATTCAATTTACTCATATTCCCTCACGATTTTTTGTTCATAGTTATTAATTCAACACGATGTAATTTCAATCTGTTCCAATGCCTTGATTTCATACGAAATTAGCCGGCAAGCGTCCGTTGATGCCTACATAACGTTGCACAGCCTGCAAATATGCGAATCGGTTTTTCTGTGGGTTACATCCTGGCAAAAACAGCAATGCCGTTATGGCCGCCAAAGCCGAAAGTATTGCTCATCACCGCATCGATCTTCCTCTCAATGCTTTCACCGACTACAATATTGATATGAGACGGAATAGCCGGATCGATCTCTTCGGTGTTAATGGTAGGGGGAATGATATTGTCGCGCATAGCCATGATGCTGATAATCGACTCAATAGCTCCGGCAGCACCCATGAGGTGACCGGTCATCGATTTGGTTCCGCTGATCCAGAGATCATTTTTTTGGCCGCCGACCATTGCATTGATCGCTTTGATTTCACTGATATCACCTACCGGGGTGGATGTGGCATGGGGATTCAGGTAATCTATATCCTCAATGGTCATTTCCGCTTCGTCGAGTGCGCGTTTCATTGCTTCGATCGCCCCGATTCCCTCCGGATGGGTGGCGGAGAGATGGTAGGCATCGGCGGTCATGGCTGCCCCCTTAACCTCACAATAGATGGTAGCGCCACGAGCCACGGCATGGTCGTAATCTTCCAGGACCAGGGCACCGGCTCCTTCACCCATCACAAAACCATCACGCCCGGTATCAAAAGGCCGCGATGCATGTTTCGGATCATCGTTTCTCGGCGACATCGCCTTCATGGCCGAAAAACCGCCGATGGAACCCTCGGTGATCGGTGATTCGGATCCCCCCGTCACAATCACTTTCGCTTTACCCCACTTGATATAGTTGAAGGCATCCATGATAGCGGTATTGGATGTGGCACAAGCGGAAACTGTGGTATAATTGACACCCATGTACCCGTGACGCATGGAAATCATGCCCGATGCCATATTGGCAATGAGTTTGGGGACAAAAAACGGGCTGAACCGGGGGGTACCGTCGCCCTGGTAGTAGGCTTTCATCTGCTCTTCAAAAGTCACCATGCCTCCCTGGCCGGTCCCCCAGATGACACCAACATCAAACGGTGACATGGAATCGAACGCAAAGCCGGAATCTTTGATCGCCTGATCCGATGCGATCAAGGCATACTGGGTAAACATATCCGATCGCTTGATATCGGATCGTTCGAGATGATCCGCCGGATTGAAATCCTTCAGCTCGCAGGCAAAGCGAGTACGAAATTTTTCGGCATTGAACTTGGTAATGGGACCTGCACCGCTATCCCCGTTTACAATTCGCTCCCAAAATGACGGGAGATCGTTTCCATTGGGGGCAAGTACACCCAGACCGGTTACTACAACTCTTTTAGACATGAAACTCCAAATATATGGCGGTTGAATACTATTCTTTAAAAAAATGAACGTGCTGAAAATAAGCAAAAACAATGCGATCACCTACTTTTTTCAGTTTTCCGGCCGTACCTGAATCGAAAAAGTATTGCAGTGGGAATGATTTACTTACTCAGTCATGTTTTTGGTATATGCTGGCATCTTCCAGTTACGAATAAAACGAAAGATGTTGGTTTTATTGCCCTTGCATATGGATTTAAAGAACGGGCATTTGCCCGGATTAACCTTTCATCACAGGCAGGAATAACGTGAGTGTAGATATCAAAAAAACAGTGCCCGAAGCGATACGGAATCGAATAATTCCTTCATGGTTTGATATGAGCCTCTTTCCTGATCCGGCGGAAAAGGTAAACATTAGCAGTGAAGAGTGGAAGAAGCGGTTATCCGGGGATGAATACCGGATACTTCGCACTGAAGGGACCGAAATGCCGCATACAAATGAGTATCACAACACCGATACTGAGGGCATATACATCTGCCGGGGATGTTCCAATCCGTTATTCTCATCAGAGACGAAATTCACGTCCCGTTCCGGCTGGCCCAGCTTTTTTGCCCCCATCTCGCTGGATCACATCGGGATCAGCACGGATACCGCTATGCTAATGGAACGCACGGAAGTGCATTGCGGGCGTTGTGGTGGCCATCTTGGCCATGTATTTGACGACGGACCCGAACCAACCGGTTTGCGGTACTGCCTGAATTCGCCGGCTCTTCGCCTGATCGACCGGAAGGACCATGAAAAAATTGCGGCCGGACAGGAAGATCAGCTGGATTACCCGTTGCACCGCTGATCCGTATTTCACTCCGGAAACGTCCGTTATTGGCATGCTTTTTTTACGGCATGCTCAATCGGGATATCACCGGTAATCACATCCCATTGATGGCCGATGGATTCCGGCTCTTCAAGGACTTCCGCAACCACGGATGCAACATCGCATCTGGGAATTTCCCCCTGTTCAAGTTCCTTTGCCAATGTCACCCGGCCTCTTGGCATATCGTCCGTCAATTTACCCGGACGAATAATGGTATAATCCAGTCCGCTTTCACGCAACGCTTTATCGGCTTCAGCCTTGGCTTTCTGATATACCTGAAACACTTCGTTGCCACGCGGCTCTTCTACGTTCATGGCACTGATCATGACATAGCGTGTAATACCATTTTTGTGCGCCGCATCAATTAATTTCAGAGCTCCGTCCCGGTCGACGGTCCACTTGCGTTCTGCTCCACTTCCGGGTCCGGCTCCGGCCGCAAAAACAACAGCATCTGCATTTCCTACAGCACCGGAGAGATCATCTTCCCTTTCAATATCACAAATCACCGGTTTGGCACCGGCTCTGTTGACTTCATCCGCATGCTTCTCATTGCGAATGATCCCGTACACATCGTGCCCGTTGCTCCGTAATACCGGGTGAAGAAGCATGGCAATCTGTCCGTGAGCCCCAACAACTGAAATCTTCATAACCGCTTTTCTCATCTTCTGATGTAATTGATTAAAACTATCATCTATATAAACAACAGACGATTTTAATCATTCCAGCGTAAAAAAAAAGTTATACGATTCGCCGGTACCCTCCAAAACAACTCCTGATGAAAGTACGTGCAGGATAAACGCCTGTGACAATTGTTCTCCGAGGTTTGCAAACTCCGGCCAGGCCAAAAAGTGCGTACAGGATTAATACTCTGGTACAATGCACTCTTGCAGACCATACACCTGTTGAATAATGATCCTGCAGGATGTACGTATTGTTGGAGCAGCCGTTTTTTACCATTCCGGAAGATTACGGAAGTTCGGTACTGCCCATCAGCCAGCGATCACACTCGCGTGCCACACCCCGGCCTTCATTAATTGCCCAGACGATGAGACTCTGCCCGCGGCGCATATCTCCGGCAGCAAACACACCATCCACATTGGTTGTATAAACCTCATGCTCGGCTTTGGCGTTGGATCGCTCATCGCGCTCGACGCTCAGCTGCTCAAGCACCGGGTTTTCCGGCCCGAGAAATCCCATGGCAAGCAGAATCAGATCAGCCTTCCACACTTTTTCCGTTCCGGCGATCTCCTTCGGTGCCATCCGGCCATTATTCCCTTTATCCCAGGTGATTTGTACGGTGTGCAGCTCTTTGACATTTCCATCGGCATCACCGACAAATTTTTGGGTCATGATCTCATATTGCCGCGGATCGTCTCCGAATTTCTCGCGCGCTTCTTCCTGGCCATAATCCAGTTTGTAGATATTGGGCCATTGCGGCCAGGGATTGCTTTCGGCCCGCTCATCAGGAGGCTTTGGCAGAATTTCAAACTGAGTTAATGTTTTACACTGATGACGCATGGAGGTACTCACACAGTCGGTACCGGTATCGCCACCGCCGATGACAATGACGTTTTTATCTTTGGCGGAGATATACTGGTTGTCCTCATGACCGGAATCCAGCAAGCTTTTTGTATCGGCATGCAGAAAATCCATAGCGAAGTGAATTCCCTTGAGGTCACGGCCTTCAATGGGGAGATCCCGTGGCATGGTGGCACCACCGGCCAGTACCACGGCGTCATGTTTGGATTTCAACTCGACACCTGAGATATCTTTTCCGATTTCGGTATTGGTTATAAACGCGATGCCTTCTGCCTTCAGGATATCCACCCGGCGCTGCACAACCGATTTGTCGAGTTTCATGTTGGGAATTCCGTAGGTGAGCAGTCCCCCAATACGATCGGCGCGTTCATAAACGGTAACCGAATGGCCGGCTTTGTTCAGCTGGGCCGCCGCTGCGAGCCCGGCCGGGCCCGACCCCACGATTCCAACCGTTTTCCCGGTTCGTTTTTCGGGCGGTTCCGGTACGACCCAGCCCTCCTCAAAACCACGGTCAATAATAGCCTGTTCTATACTTTTGATCGCTACCGGGGGCTCAATGATGCCGAGCACACAGGATCCCTCACAAGGAGCCGGGCACACCCGTCCGGTAAATTCCGGAAAATTATTAGTTTTATGAAGCCGGTCCAGCGCCTCTTTCCATTTTCCGTGATAGACCAGGTCGTTCCACTCGGGAATCAGGTTATAAACAGGACATCCGCGAGCGCCGCCTTGTGCCGATATTCCGGACTGGCAAAATGGAATGCCACAATCCATGCAACGTGCTCCCTGCTCCCGCAGATCACTTTCTGACAATGGAACCGAGATTTCATCCCAGCTCTGAATTCGTTCTACGGGGTTTCGGTATGGAGTTGCTTTTCGATCAATCTCCATGAATCCGGTTGGTTTACCCATGTTCTTTACTCTGATTTACTGTTTGAAATTCGATGTTCAATTACGGGCCGGAGCCTGACGGAAAAATCAGTTGCCAGCGGCTCTTGCCTTATCACCTTTATTAATCTGGAATGC
>SLLW01000018.1 GCA_007133875.1 Balneolales bacterium
AGAAATCGCCGGACAAATGGAAGCGGATATCAAAAATAAGCTTTCGGATATCCCATCGGTCAAATCCGTTTGGGCCGGCCCACCCGAAGGTGTGGAGCGGGATGTCGTCGATAATGTCTACCAGACCAGTTTGCACGCTATGTTCGATGATATCGATGCGCTGCAGTCATATCAGGTTCATCCGGTCCACGTCACATTTGTAGAGACCTATAAACCGTATTTTGCACAGATCAAGGTTTTTGACACCCGCATTTCATGACACTCATCCGTCAGGACACCGCATTGATGTTGTGCGGGGTTGGTGCTCTGGCAAATATCATCATCGACGGGCAATCATGACGCAGCCTTGATATTGTCCGGGTCATCCACATCATCCACAAAAAGTGTAATTATCGCAGCCAGGACCCAGGTGGCGGCACCCAGCATCAGGGCGAAAATCGCCTGCCCTGCAAAGAGATTGGCCACTATGAAACCAAGGATAGCGGCGGCCAGCATTTGGGGCAGCACGATAAAGAAATTGAAAATCCCCATGTAGATGCCCATTTTTTTGGCGGGCAGTGCTCCGGCCAGAATGGCATAGGGCATGGCCAGGATACTGGCCCAGGCGATACCGACCCCAATCATGGACGCCAGGATCCAGGTCGGATTGGGAACAAAGTAGACAGATGCGAGTCCGACAGCGCCCAGAATCAGCGCGACACAATGCGTGACACGTCTGTTTGTAAAGCCGGAGAGCACAGGCAGCAAAAAGGCCATCAGGGCGGCAAAGCCGTTATAGACCCCAAAGGCGATTCCCACCCAATCGGCTCCGGTGTTGTATTCCAGTTGGATGTATTCAAGTTTATCACGCAGCTCATCGCTCATTCCGACGACTTCGCCCTGACCCAGGAAGAAATTGACAACCCGCATGCTGGCGACAATTTCATCGGCTCCCTCATCAAAAGCGGTCTGAAACTGCTGCAGGTCACGATTCACACGGGGCAGCCGGCTGTGCCAGTCGGCTTCGGCATACGCTTCCATTTCATCTGCCATTGCTACCATCGCGGCAACTTCCGGCTGGTCCAGTTTCATGTCGTAATGGTGGCTGGTGACCCCTGATGTGGTGTAGATCCACATCGAAAACAGGGCAAACCACGAAAAAAACTGTACTACGGCAAGTTGTTTCATGGTTTTGGGCATACTATATAGATCATCCATGATTACAACAACACCATTTTTCTCTTTGCCCCGCTCCTGAAGCATGGAGGCGATCATAAGCAGTAAGCCTAACAAGAAAAAGCCCCCGGTGACGATGTAGAGCTCCTGGTGCCAGTCCATCATGTAGACCACACCCGAGAAAAGCAATCCGGAAAAGAGAAAAACAGGACCGTGTTTGCGTTTGGTTCTTGCCCGCTCTTCGGCGGATTGCTGCTCGCGCTCCCGCTGGATTTCCAATGCTTCGGATCCTTCCGGTGGTGTAGCATCCTCGAATGCCTCCAGCTCTTCGGGACTGTATTCTTTGGTTCGGATGACGGTCCAAAGGATAGAGAGTATAAAAATGGCCGCACCGATATAGAACGAATACTTGACCGAGTCGGGGATCATCCCGTCAGGGGCGACGTTTGAAAACCCGAGCAGATTGGTCATGATCCATGGCAGGAAGGATCCCACACAGGCGGCTGTTCCGATAAAAAAGGACTGCATGGCAAAGCCCTTGGTTCGCTGCTCAGACGGAAGCATATCTCCGACAAAAGCCCGGAACGGCTCCATGGAGATGTTGATCGAGGCGTCCAGAATCCAGAGCATTCCCGCTGCGACCCACAGAAACGGGGAGTTGGGCATGATGATGAGGGCGGCGGAGGCGAAGATGGCGCCGGTCAGAAAATAGGGACGGCGGCGGCCGAGGCTGTTCCAGGTATTGTCGCTTAAATATCCGACAATGGGCTGCACGATAAGGCCGGTCACCGGCGCGGCGATCCACAGGATCGGGATGGTTTCAATGTCCGCACCAAGAGTCTCAAAAATCCGACTGACATTGGCGTTCTGGAGGGCAAATCCAAATTGAATACCGAGAAATCCAAAACTCATGTTCCAGATTTGCCAAAAAGATAGACGAGGTTTTTTCATCGTTTTCAATTCTTTGAATACATGCAGCCACCGTTCTATACAGGAGCGATGTAAGGGCTTTCATTGTCAGTGATGCGCAATGTAGCAAACTCTAATCCGAAAATAAACAGACCACGGCGATGAAAGCTACTTTCATGAAATGAAAACGGTCAGATCATACCATTTTGCCATTTGGCGGAGATGAATCAGATACTGGAGATCTTTTTTTGGAGCAGGCTCAGTGCTTCCGTGGTTATGCCATCAGCATCAAGACCCAATTCGTGATGGAGCTCCTGTTGGGTGCCGTGTTCGACGACGATATCCGGTACACCCATGATCTTCATGATCGGACGCCGCTCCTGTTCCATGTAATATTCCGCTACGGCAGATCCGAAACCACCCTGCCTGGCGGCATCCTCAATAGTAATGACATGGTCGTAACGCAACGCCGCGCGTTCCAGCAGTTTGGTATCGAGAGGCTTGGCAAAACGCATGTCATAGTGACCGGCACTGAATCCTGCTTTGGCGAGCCGATCGATCGCTTCCGGGACATATTTCCCGATGGTTCCAAAGCTGAGGAATAATATATCTTCCCCTTCCGTCAGCACCTTGCCGGTTCCGGGCGTGATATATTCGTAATCATCCGAAAGAGCTATTCCGGTTCCTGCTCCGCGGGGATACCTGATGGAAAAGGCGGCTTCATCGTAGCGGGATGCGGTGTACATCAGGTTCCGGAGGTCCTGTTCATTCATCGGTGCGGAAACCACCATATTCGGCAGGCAGCGCATATAGGCGATATCATACAAACCGTGATGGGTTGGTCCGTCGGCCCCGGCGACACCGGCACGGTCCATACAAAAAACGACAGGCAGTTTCTGAATGGCGATATCGTGGACGATCTGATCGTAGCCCCGCTGCAGGAACGTGGAGTAGATGGCGACGAACGGTTTGATACCCTGTGTGGCGAGGCCGCCCGCAAAGGTTACCGCGTGCTGTTCCGCGATGCCGACATCAAACGCGCGGTCGGGCAGGGTTTCCATCATCTTAAGCATACTGGTACCGCTGGGCATGGCCGCGGTGATTCCCACCAGTTTTTCATTCTTTTTCGCGAGATCAACCAACGTGTCGGCAAATACATCCTGGTATTTCGGGATAAGCTTAGTGGTTGTTTTTTTGACAAGAGAGTTGCCGGTCACTTTATCGAAGGGACTGCCGGATGCGTGCCATTTGACCTGATCCCGTTCTGCCGGTGCGAATCCTTTACCTTTTACGGTGACGACATGCAACAATTTGGGTCCGCTGACTTTTTTCAGGTCGGCGAGCTGGCGTGTCAGATTTTTGACATTGTGCCCATCCACCGGTCCGTAATATTTAAAACCGAGGGAGCGGAAGAGGGATCCGGGAGTCAGGGCGGTGGTCATGGCTGCTTCCATCCGCGAAGCCATTTTGCGCATTTTCTCACCGGCACCCTTAAAATGGCCGAGCATGTCGTAGAGATCATCCCGCAGCTTGTTGAAAGTCTGTGATGTGGTGATATCGGCGAGATACTCATTGAGTGCCCCTACATTGGGGTCGATCGACATTCGGTTATCATTCAGTATCACCAGGACATCGCTGTTTTGAACTCCGGCGTTGTTCATTCCCTCAAATGCAAGTCCGGCGGTCATGGCTCCGTCACCGATGACGGCCACCACCTGGTGCTTTTTCTGAAGGAGGTCCCTGGCAACGGACATACCGAGACCGGCTGAGATGGAGGTACTGGAATGGCCTACCCCGAAGGTATCAAAAGGACTTTCGGAACGATTCGGAAAGCCGGAGAGGCCGAGGTGTTTTCTGTTGGTATGAAAATTATCCCGTCGCCCGGTAAAAATTTTGTGTCCGTACGCCTGGTGTCCGACGTCCCAGACCAGCTGGTCCTCCGGTGTCTTAAAGACATAATGGAGGGCGGTGGTGAGTTCCACGACGCCGAGGCTTGCACCAAAATGTCCACCGTGAACCGATACGATATCGATGATAAAATCTCGCAGCTCCTGACAAACCTGGGGCAGCTGTTCGACAGAGAGGTGCTTCAGGTCATCCGGACTGTTGATTTTTGAGAGAAGCGGGCCCGGGACCACTGGTAGATGCTCCATATTTCAATTATTCTGTGCTGGTAACTTGCTCGATTCGCAACTCGGCTTCTTCAAGCTTTTTTGAACACATTTTGGATAATTTCATACCCTCTTCGTAGAGAGCGATGGCCTTTTCGAGAGGTACATCTTCAGATTCCAGTTCTTTCAGTACCTCAGACAATCTCTCTAAAGCCTGTTCAAATTCGAATCGTTCCTTTTGTTCCGATTTACCCATAGCGGGACAATGTGTGAGGTTAAATACATCCGACGTAAAATAAAGATTTTCTCTCTATAAAGTAGCTGTAATTATGAGTTCGTTCGACAGTGCAGTTGTTTCCGGTTTTTCTTATACTAATACCCTGCAAGAAATGTTATTGTTCTCAGTTCAGCAGACCGGACAGTTTACCAAGCACCAGGATACCTTTGTTACATCAGCACATATTACATTTTCTTCGCGACTGGAAAAAAACCGGGGCGGTGATGCCGAGCTCCAGATATCTGGCCCGGGATGCGGTGCGCCTGATTGTTGAACGGCTGGAAAACAAGGGGCGTGATCCGGTTTCCATATTGGAACTCGGTCCGGGAACCGGAACATTCACCGAGCGGATTCTGCCACACTTGCGGGATGATGACAGGTTTGATGCCGTTGAACTCAATACCTATTTCTACAAAATCCTGCGGCGCCGTTTTAAATCGAACAATATCCTCAAGATTCATCATCAGGATTTTTTGACCTTCCAGTCTGAAAACAAGTACGATTTTGTCATATCCAGCCTGCCGTATGAAGGGATCCCGTCAAAAGTGACCCGCAAAATGTGGGAGCATAAATTGTCACTTTGTAATCCGGATGCATACATCATCTATTACAAATATGTCAATTTCAATCAGTTTCGCAGCCGGTTTGAAAAACAGATGGTCCGCAACTATTGTGAAGACAAAAAGCTTGTTTTCCTGAATATGCCCCCGGCCCGGTTGTTGACCCTCAAAATTAACAAAGCCGGTGATCTGAATGAGTCTCATGGTGAGGTGAATGCACCGGATTCAAACGGAATAACCAACGGAAAGCATACCGAAGGCAGTGATTCCAGGATAGTCAGTAACGGTTATTAGTTGTACCAGTGAGTCCGGCAGAAATATGCCTGGCCGCAGTTTATCGGGACAACTAAAGAAAATAAGCTGATTGTCTGTATTTACCCTGTTTCAGGGACCCGTGTAATCCACTTCATATATAGTTTGATAGCCCCTGATTTTGCCACCCAAAAAACCGGTTGCAGCACCTCCGGCACCATATATCACGCCGCTGATCATACTTAAAGGTATAGCCCAGAACCAGCCAACCTCGCCTGTAAAAACCACAAAACCACCCGCCAATCCCATGGTGGATCCTATCAAAGCTCCTTTTCGGAACCCTTCCCTCCCACCTTTTTGTGGATTGTTAAACGATACCCACTCTATGTCTGAGATAGTGTAATTTTTTTCGGAATGTAACTCCGTATCTGTCCAATACAGGGAATCGTTTTCAAATCGTATCATCCCCAATTAATCTGATTTCTGCAGTTCCATGCCGGGATTACAAGTCCCCGAAGATCTCATCCGACCTGGACCGGATCCATGACCGGGCCTCCCGGACATCAGGATAGTATTTTGCCACGGTCTCCCAGAAAGCCCGGCTGTGATTGAAATGGCGAAGGTGGCACAGTTCGTGGATGATGATATAGTCCATAATCTCCAACGGACATTTAATCAACCGCCAGTTCAGTGAGATGGTACCCCGCGACGAGCAGCTTCCCCACTTGGTTTTCTGATTTCGGATGATGATTTTATTCGGCTGAAATGGCAGGCGCTCAGTCCAGTAATCCACCCGGCCGGGCAGCTCGGATTTAGCGAGATTCCGGTAAAAGGTGTGGATCAGATCGGAATCGGGCACAACGGTACGATCGTCTGACGTGGAGTCGCCATCCAATCCGGCAAGGGAGAGCTGATGCCCCTGGTGATGTGGGTTGGTCTGCTGGCCCGGGTGGATCTGCCGGCTCCGCGGATCCGGATTATACTGATGGACGACAGCATTTTTGTGTTCTACCAACCGGGGTTTGCGCAGCCCGGTTACCGGGAACGCGTAAATCTGCTTGCGTTCGCCACGTAAAAGCAAAGTACCTTTTTGTGCTTCCCGTTTCGCTTCCATTTCACGGAGTCGCTGCAATCTCCGGTCACGTGTTTTGATGATCCAGCCGCTTTTTTCCCGGACAAAATTGAGCAGGGCGTCGCGTGAGACGGATGCCGGACCAGAAACAACAACACCGTCATCTTTGACACGTATCCGCATGGTACGCTGACGCTTTCGCCGGATAACAGTGACTGGCGGCAGTTCTGAGTCGTTGGTGTGATAACGTGTCATTTCAATTGATATCTCTCCAGGGCTTCGAGCGATTGTTTCCCATAGCGATGTTCGGAGTCAGACGTGGCGGCCCGGTTGAAGAAATAACGGGCATCATCCCGCCGGCCTTCCCGCACACTGATTTCACCAAGATAATAAAGTGCGGTAATTAGATTCCGGCGCGTTGCAAATGGGCGCAATGATTCTGACTCGTTTACTGCCATCACCAGATCCTCCCGGGCAGCTTCGTACCGCATGTAATGGAAATGAATCTGCCCCCGGATGGTCAGAAGTTCTTCCCGCATGACCCGCACCGCGTGATCCCGGGAATCCCCCCAGTGATCCAGACTTTCGGCAATCGCTTCCCGGGCCTCGTCAAACTGCATCAGATGAAAATGCGCCTGCACATAGAGGCGTCGATAGTAGGTGTTGTCGGGAAATTCACGGTACAGTCGTTCCAGGTACTCAAGTGCCATATCGGGCTGATCTTCAAAATGAAGATAGATATGGCCGAGGAAAAAGAGGGCTTCCGGTTCCATGAAGATGCTCTCATCAGCCGCATCTTTCAGCCGTTCCAGCCCCTCCTGACGGTCACCGCGGGGCAGCATCCATCCGATCGGACGGGCGAGCGGGTACTCATCCAACAGAAAGGCAGCGAAATATCGGTACATTCCGATACCGAAATTAAGGTCCGGAATTTCCGGATGGGTCTCCTCAATCCTGAAAAAATCGCGCAGTGCACGCCGTCCGTTGCGGAAACTGCGATACCATTGGTGCCTGTTGGAGTGAAACCGGGCGACCTGACCGTACATGATGGAACGCACAATGCGTGCATCCAGGTTATCCGGGTCATTTTTGAGAAGCCGGTTGCAGTGATCGATGACATCGTTTGATATCTCCAGGAA
>SLLW01000388.1 GCA_007133875.1 Balneolales bacterium
AATCCGATTAGCAGGGGCAGCATAGCGATTATGGACCAACGGAGTGACCGAAATCCGATGTTAACCAGAATAAAAATCATAACAAATGTTGCAATAACCATATACGGGCTTTCATCTCTCATTAATTCGAGCATTTCAGCAGCAACAATGGAGGTACTGGCAGCGTGATACGTCCTGCCGCTTTTCGTCTCAATCGTTCCTATTTCATTTTTAAAATTGATAGAGTTACGACCGTCAGAGAGGCCAACGGCCGGATATATCATCACAAACCGTCCGATCTCTCCGTCACGGGTCAGAAATCTGTTTTTAAGGAACTCAGGTATATCATCAATTCGTAATGGCTGATCCACTTGTGCGGCGCGGCGCAGAATGTCGATTTGTTCACCCTCCTCATCACGAATAAACGGATCATCCAGCAGCTCCCGGATGTTCCGGATCTTTGCCAGTTTTTGTTGCTCTTCTTCCACACCGACCGGGAATCGCTCTTGCAGCGCCTCCACATCCAGAATTGTGGTCTCCGGATTAGTGCGTTTCTTTTCGCGAATGATGTCCAGAATTTCACGGACCTCTTCGTCGGTTTCCGCTAAAATATAAGCCGGATTTCGCCTTGAAGTCTGCATCACATCACCGCGGATCGCACGGTACTCCTCATATCTCGGAAACTCGGGTTCCAGAACACTGAAATTATATTCGAAATAGAGCTTGTCGGTATTAAAAAGTACAGCAACGACAACCAGGGAACCGATGGCGAAAATCGTGCGGGCAAAGGGGAACTTCGACTCCTTCCGGTGATCCGGTTCAACATCAGTGGTCAGGTTCTTGTTAATAAGAATCAGGTTATACCGTTCAAACAAAGTGATAATAGCCGGCATGATAAAAAGCATGGAGAGATAAGCCAGCACGATACCGAGTCCGGAGATGAATCCGAATTCAGAAAATCCGCGAAAATCTGCAAAGACAAGTACAAACAGAGCTACCGCAGTTGTCGTGGCACTGGTCATAATTGCCGATCCGGTACTGTCATATGTGCTGAATAATGCATTTCTCACCAATTCACCTTTCGATCGTTTCTCCAGATAACGGGCGTAAAAGTGGATGCCATAATCTATTCCGAGTCCAAAAAGAATCACAAACAGAACCGAAGTCATGGTATTCAGCGTCCCGACTGCCAAATAGGCTATTCCGAAAGTGATGATAAGGCTGATCATCAGCGGAATACCGATAACAAGAATGGGTACGGGAAACCGGATGATATGTGCCCAGATGGAGTGATGCTGATGCCGGTAATGTCCGCGGCGATAGTTAATCATGATCTTGATCATGAAATAGAATCCGACCAGCAGGATGATGGCCGTTATTCCGGATCCAAAACTGGTGATAACATCACGAATGATGGAGTCAATTTCCATGAGGTGGCGCTCCAGGCGTCCTCCTGACCTTGCGATCATTTCCGGATGGTAGCTGGCGGGTTCCAGCTCGGCAATGAGTTCTTCAAAAGCCGTGAACAGATCATCTATATAGGTGAGATCGCCTTGAGATCCCGTCGGGAAAAAGCTGAGCACCAAATGGGTACTGTCATCGGATATCGGGTATTCTGAGGGGATCATTTCATCGTACATCTCCTCAAATTGCCTGAGCTGGTCCTCCTCCTCTTCATCATCGTCGAAATCATCTTCAAAATCTACAAAAAAGGGATTCGCTTCCAGCCGCGCCTCCTCTATCCGATCCTCCAAATAGGCGATGATCTCATCAATTTCCTGGTCGGTTGAGAGATAGACAGCGTAATCCTTCAAAACCTCTACATCCCGACGATATTCGTATCGATTGACAAAATAATCATTCCGTCGTTCATCATAGAGCTCCATTGCCCTGGGGATCAAATCCTCAGCGAACGCTTTATTTGCCTCGAAATCAGGCGAATGAATGGCCACCTCAAGAGCAGTCTCCCCTCCGACTGACTCACGCAACTCCTCCAATGCCTGAACACTTTCGTAGTGATCGGGAAGCAGGCTCGCCAGGTCCGTATCAATATTCAGTTTCGAAGCATAGTATCCTGCACCTATTGCGACAGCTAACGTGGATAGTACAATGGCAACGGGATACTGATAATTCAGCCTTACCAGCGGGCGAAGAAAGGCGAGTAGTTTTCTCATGAAATAAATAAAACGTTACAATAAAATTCGGTCGGAAAGTTACAAAATATGATGGAACTTTGGGAGTCTGCAGAATTTACATAGTTTTATGGGGTAACTTGTAGTGAGCTTACAGGGACGGTACTACATGCACGCACCAAAACGTTTATAAATTGTCCTGACATAACAGTGATATATCACCGAATCATTCGGTATATCATACTTATTTATCCGGTTTATTATGGTTATTACTCCGTTTTCCAGCACTCTGAATCAATTTGTAACTGCCGTTTTACTTATCGGTATAACCCTTTTGATACAACCTGTTAATACCAATGGTTTCCTCATAGCCGCTTCCAATGCGAACGGTACATCTGTCGGGGAATCATCCGACAGTGAATTACGCAAAACCGTTTGGGAGGATATGCTTCCGCATACGCGATCCGGTAATTATTATAACGAGTTTTGGGTCTATCATGTTTTTCTCGAAAATGACCTGCAGCTGCACATTACATTTTCACTTGCCAACTTCGGGCGATTTAAAAGTGCGGTAAGCGGTGGAAAGTTGTTTGTTTCGAATTTTAACGACAAAAATTACAGTGTTGCACGTGAATTCGACCAGGATCGAATGGTAATTGAGGAAGATCAGCACAAAATCTCACTGACCTCTGATTCGGATATCTATTTTAAAGGGGATCTGCCAAATAATCATGAAGTACATTTTAAAGCCACAAAAGGTGGTGTTTCTTATCTTGTGGATCTTCAATTTTCGGATATTCACCCGGGCTATACTCTGGGTGATGGCATCGTCAGGGTGGATGGTGATGATATGGGAATCTTTATTCATATGCCGAAAGCTTCCGTCCGCGGAACAGTAGCCATTAATGAAGACACCCTCTCCGTATCCGGAACCGCCTATATGGATCATACCTATCAGACGGACCTCTCATCCAAAGTGGTTGATAAAGGGTTTCGCCATATAAGCCATACCGAAAATGGTTTTAACAGCGGCTACTACCTTATACCAAAAGATAAATCAGAACACAATGTTATTGGTATTGGTTTGAAGAACAATGGCTCTGGCACCATGCTGAAAAAACCGTATGATATACGAATTCTGGAATCAAGCCGGGTAGATGGGAAAACCATTCCCGGAGAGTTTGAAATCACCTACAATTCAGGCGAAAAACAGACCTTCAAACGTACCCATGATTTTCAAAGCGTCTCTTTCCTTGCAGAAGTTGGCAGGCTGCAACGACGTATCGTTCGTGCCGTACTGGGTGGAGAAGTTGTCGAATATGTGGGTAAAGGAGTTATTAACGACCAGACCCCGGCAAACTACAACTTTTTGATCGTTCACTGAGGACCGAAGGTAAACTACAGGCTGGGAATGACCCTCCCGATTCCGTATTGCCTGTCAACATTGCAAGTGACCTTCCCACCGAAGTCCTTCGGCATACAAAAGCTACTCCGGAGCGGCACCTCCTGCAAGAAGTGGCACCTTTTCTCAAACCGTGGCTAGGCACTTGCCGACTGTCATTTTGGGGAATACCTTTTTAGTTAGTATTCATGTTTTTTTGAATGAAAATGGTATTATATAGCTTATATTCGAAATATTAGCCATAAGTCGCCGGTTTGCCACAGGAGTCTTCTGAATTTCATTCCGGCGATGCATGATATCATAAACGGTTTGCCATGAATATTATTTATGTCCCGTCACTCCCCATCTACCACGAACTCACGGATAATGACGGATTTTTAGAACTTGCTGACCGGGATAAATGGATGCCATCGCTGCTGAATCAAAAGGGGTATCCAACCCAGCTTTGGGCTGCCGGTTATCACTCTTTAAAAACGGAATGGCAATACGATGACCTTCCAACCCTGCCGGTTCGTATTTTCAGAACAGATTCACGAGACGGGGATATCAAGAAACACGCATCACGGTCATTAAATGAAGCAGTTTTTCAAGAAGACATTGATTTTGTGATCATCAAAGGGATGGATGGCGGTGTTGGACTCGACCTTATAAAACGCGTTCTCATCCCCCGACAAATTCCGTTTGCCACGATAATTAACGGCACCTGGTACCATCCGGTTATTAAACATGCCACTGCTGTACTTTATGAAACAGAGTGGCAGCGTAAACAACTTACCACACGTACCGTACGATTTTGGCGAAGCGTAGTGGATGATCGTAAAATGATTCATCTGGCAAAGTCGGTAGACACCCGGCATTTCTCTCCAAATCCAAAAATCAAGAAAGAGTGTGATGTCATTGGAATGGAGCGAATTCTGACCCATTCCGACAAGATTGCGAAGTTAATTGAACTTTCACGCCATGTCAAAGTCGGTATTATTGGCGGAGGGACCGAACTTTATAATTTCCGGAAAAGGTACCCCGAAATCACCTGGTTTGGTGCTGTACCATATTCCCGTATACCCGATCTCATGAATAAAGGCAAACTTTTTTTTCATAGTGGGTTTCGAAAAGATCATCCCAGGGCCATATCCGAAGCGGCTGCGTGTGGTGTTCCAACTGTAGCATTTGGTGATGTGATCCATAGTGATGTACTGCCCGACCACATCGGCCTGCGTGTAGATCAAAATAGCTTTGTCTCTGAGATAACTGCTCTGCTTGAAAATCAAAAACAACTGGAATCGTACTCAAAAGCGGCCCGGACACACGCGGAGAACGTTTGGAATCATCAGTCTACGTTACCCGCTATCCGGGAGCTTATCCTTCGTTTAAAAAAAAGTAAAAAGTAACCCACCATGATGTCACAAGATTCACCATTGGTTAGCTGTCTGCTTATAGCCAGCAATGATTATGCCCGCGTTGCGAGATCCGTTCATTGCTATCAGCTACAAAACTGGCAGCATAAAGAACTGGTCATAGTAGAACATGGAACCGAAGACATCACCCCGTTACTTGAGGGTCTTCCGTCCGATGAAATTCGCCATATTCGTTACAACAAAACGGATGATGTTTCGCTGGCATCCAAGCTCAATATGGCACTTGACCACGCCAATGGAAGCTTTGCAGCCCTCTGGGGCGAGTCGGACTGGCACCATCCGGAACGAATCCCGTTTCAAGTGGAAAAACTGATGGACGGAGCGGATTTGTGCCGGTTTGAAGGAACATTGCTCCATCTGGACCATCCGGGATTTGTGCATCATCCCTATCTTCATTTCCCATCGGGCGGTTACTTCGAAAATGTGATGTTCCGTAGTAAACCCGGAATTCGCTTTCCCGAATCCAAAAAAGAGGTATTCCGGAATTTTGTGTCACTCTGGGATGATGAAAAGGTCAAAACCATAGATGTACAATACTCCTGGCTCATCGTGCGTGACTTGGAAGGGGAAACCGGGTCGAAATCCTATAAACGGTTTTTAAAGGGTTTTCGGGATAATACAAAAGATCTGGCATTGCTGACCTGGCTCAAGTTGCGGGGCAGAAACACCGTAACCCACCAACGGTTCAAGCTCTCAACTGATGCGCGTTCCAGTTTTTACCTCTATTTGAAAGAGTCTCAAAAACTGGGATTGATTGATTCATTGTCTGATGGGTAAATAATCAGGCCTGGTCCGCCCGACGACGCAGGTTTTCAATCAACGCTTCATACCCCCTTCTGCGGATAATATTCTGAAATGACCGGCGATATGATTCGGCCGTCCATGCATCATCAATGGACATATCGGTAATAACCCACTCTCCGTCTTTCTCCATCATACGGTAAAGAATTGGGATCCGGTTTTTATCCAGGATTGCTGTGGTTGATACTTTGGCAGTACTGTTATGTACTTCGATTTCATCATACACCACTTCAGCCCGGTAGATATCGAGGCGCTGCAGCGATTGGTCACGAATGATTTTCGCAAAAAGTTCAATAAACTCATCCTGTTCAGCCGAATCCAGTTCCTCGAACTTATCGTCCAGAGCATACCGGCCCATTTCCCGGTAATCCATCATATCATTCACGATATCACGAAGTTGTTCTCTCTGTTGATCGGTGATATCGGTGTCACCCGGCCCAAGCAACTCTTTGATCTGATCATCTCGGTCGTCCAGAATGGACCGGATTTCCTGCGCCCGGTCTGTTTCGGCAAAAGCGGTTGAGGTTGCCCATATCATGGAAAAAATAAAAAACAGCAATTTCATATCAGAGATGCATTTAAATTAATTGATGCAACATATACTGTTAAACGGTGATCTAGGTGGTTATGGTCTGTTTCTCCGTCAATTGTTGTTAATTATTATCGTATCCGGGTGTCAGTTCGTAAAGCGGCAGTCCGGCAGCTCGGTGAAGCCGGGCAACCTTCATATTCAGATCGAACGTAAGCTGGGTGACATCCAACTCCAGTTCCATCTTCTTTTTTACGGCATCCACAAGGTTTTGAATATCCCCGAATCCGAGGTCAAAATCAATCTGTTCGGTTCGGAGCCATTCATTGCTAAGGCGGAGTGCATTCGATTTGCTCTCTTTGCGGGACTCTGTGATCCGGGCTTCCCGGTACTGATCACTTAGCTCAAGCAGGATGCCATCCTCGGCGGCATCCCGGTAATCCCGGGCTTGTCTTCGCTGGATTTCTGATCGTTGTACCCTGTTGTTGACCTGCCAAAAGTTCAGGTTTTGTTGAAAACCAAAACCGACCCTTGCTGACATGAAGTTGGTGTTGTTCCGGATAAACGGGTTGGTCTGACGCGGACGGTTGGGCGTATATCCAATACCGGCGCTAAGCCCAAGCACCAGAGAAGGATAGTATTGAGAACGGGCAGCTTTTACTCCATACCGGGCGGCTTCTTCGGCGGCTTCAATACCCCGCAATTCTGCCCGGTTTTGGAGCGCACTGTTTTCGTAGAATTGGAATTCCTGAATCTGAATGGGAACCGGATCAAGGAACCGTTCCTGAGGCAGATATACGGTCTGTCTATCCGATGCCAGAACCTGGTCCCATGCCCTCCGGATAAAAATTTGGGATTGTTCCATTTCCGTGCGAAGTGCCTGAAACTCTTCCTTGAAAATATAAAATTCGAAGATATCCTTCTCTTCCAGTGAGGGGTCTCCCTCTTCGCGGAGTTTTTCCAGTTCTTCTTCTGCTTGTTCAAGCTGCGACAGAGCCTCTCTCATCAACCGCTCCAACTCTTCAGCAAGCAGCGCCGACTGATAGAGTTCATAAAGTTGCAGTGTGAAAGACTCTTTTTTGGAGTCAAACTCGTGCTCGGCGGCATCGGTGCCTTTTCTTGCGGCATTTATCGCGTTACTTATGCCACCCCAGGTAAAAACCGGCTGTACACCGCTTATTTCGGC
>SLLW01000066.1 GCA_007133875.1 Balneolales bacterium
CCGCAGTCCGTTGCGATATCCTCCCGGCCGGCCCCGGTATGTTAATCGGCGTCTTTGCACTTCACTGTACCTTGAACTTGCTGGTCATGATTTCGATGGCATCGCCCGTATACGATGCGAAATATTGGCATTTTTGAACCTGGGATGTGATCATGATTTCTGTGAGCTGCATCTATGTAAGATAACCTCATTTTACCGTGGAAACCATGTTCTTTGTTTGCGGATATCCTTTAGAATGACACCCGAGGCATTGTACCCCGCCGCCGCAAACACCCCGCCGCCGGGATGACACGAGGCGCTGGAGAGGTAGAGATTTTCTACCGGAGTTTTGTACCGGCTGAGTTCGGGCGTCGGACGGAACATGAACATCTGATCGAATGTCATCTCCACATGCATCACGTTCCCATTCAGCATGCCGTGCTTTCGCTCGATATCCAGGGGAGTCTGGATATGCCAGTCAATTCGTTTCCCTTTCATATTGGGTGCATACCGGGTAACCACATCATAAATTTTTTGCGCTTCCTGTTCGCGGATATCATCCCACCGGGTTTCGCCGGATAGTTTATAGGGATGCCACTGCGCCCAGGCATAGAGCAAATGCCGCCCTTCCGGAGCGAGTGAGGGGTCTATTTTTGTGAATGTCATCGCCAATACGGACGGATGTTCGGGCGGACGTCCCGCCATGTAATCGCCGATGGACGCATTCATGTATTCGCGGGATGGTACAAGAAGTTGCAGTCCGTTATGAATAAACGGATCCCCCGGACACGCCTCATATTCCGGCAGTTCCTCCACCGCACACCGGATCACCATACCGAATCCGTTACCGATGTTGATGTCCCCGACACGTTTGAATAGTGAGGGGGAGAGGTGTTCGGGCCCCACCAGTCGCCGCATGGTGGTCTGTACGTGCGCGTTTGAGACGATCCGTGTTGCAGTCAGCTCCTCTCCTCCGGCGAGCCGCACACCAGTGGCTTTCACAGCGTTCCCCCCGGGGCGAACCAGGATTTTTTCCACCGGCGCATCCAAACGAATCTCCCCGCCGTGTGCCTCCAGCATGCGGGCCATCGCCTGTGTGAGCATGCCGCTGCCTCCTTTCGGCCGCTTCCCGCCACTTTCATGCAGCATGGCCTGCCATCCCACAAAATCCGCCGTAGCGGTCTGGTCCGGCGGCGGGCCGGATTGAGCGGCAAACCAGAGCAGGGCCGTCTTGACCGATTCGTTCTCAAAATACTCATCAACCACCTGTCCGTAACTGCTCAAAATTTTACGGACCCCATCCATCTGTTCCCCTTTTTGAAACATGGAGCCGTCGCGGAACTGCCCCTTCAGCACCTCACGGAAAATACCGCCGGCCGACGGCGGAACCAGGAACGTCTTCAGCACTCCGTTATTGATTCGTTTCCAGAAATCAATAAAATCACGGTAGGCTGCGGCATCCGCCGGTGATATGGTGGCAATTGACGCCATCGTCTCCTCCACCGAGCGGTGGAAGTGGATCACGCCACCTCCCGGAACGGGGTATGACATAAATGGGTCCATCTCAATATAGGAAAGGCCATACGCCTCCAGATCCAGATCCCGGATCACCGGGGTCTGATGGATCATAAAATGGGCCGAGGACCCCACATCAATCCGGTACCCGTCCGGTGCATCGGGCGAGCGGAACATCTGCTCGGTGCAGACCGCCCCGCCGAGGGTCTCACGCCGTTCGAGCACACACACTTTCTGCCCCGCTTTGGCCAGATAACAAGCTGTCGTAAGGCCGTTATGGCCCGATCCGATCACGATCACATCATACATACACCGGTACTCCACAATTAAAAAAGGCACTCACTCCGGTCAGGTTCCGGAACGTTATTACACCAATATCGCAATACCTGCGCTAATGTTCCCCGAAATGAAACCATTTATCAAAAAAAACGTATTTCATTAGAATGATTCATGAAATTTACGAGTTTTGTTTACTGGTAAAAGTCGTAATTTCACTTCTTCCAATTTTCATATATATAACAGATATCCAATGGGTTTCTTCAAATCGTTTTTCGCATCGCTCCTGGCGATATTCGTCTCCTTCTTTTTGCTGTTCTTTCTTGGGCTGATCATAGTGATCTCCTCACAAAAGGAGACCGAACCTTATGTCAGGGATGGATCGGTCCTGGAGATCAGAATTGGGGCGACACTCCCCGAGCGACCACCCGATGATCCGTTCAGCATTCTGTTCCAGGAGAGCTCCCGGACTCCGGTTACGCTGCGGGGATTGGAAAACAATTTGGAAAAAGCGGCGGCAGATGACAGGATCGCCGGTATCTGGATGAATGTCAATAACCTGGGCACCTCCTGGAACCATCTTATCGAACTCCGGGAAAAAATGCAGGAGTTCCGCAATGAGTCCGGCAAGTTTATCTATATCACGACCGATGACATCGGATATAACGAACAGAGCTATTTTCTGGCCACAGCTGCCGATTCCATTTTTGCTCCGCCCGAGACTTTTTTCCAATTCGACGGATTTTTCATGCAATCCGTCTTTTTCAAAGAATTCCTGGACAAAATCGGAGTGGAGGCGGAAATTTTCCGGGCCGGAGAATACAAAGGGGCGATTGAACCGCTCTTCCGGACAGACTTGTCAGATGAAAACCGGGAGCAGATGCAGGCCATTGTGGACAATGTTGCAGACACCTTCCTCGCGGCTGTGAGCGAACGAACCGGAATGTCACGTTCGGAGCTGGATATTCTCCTGAACGAAGAGCATATCATGACCTCGCGGGGTGCCTATGAAGCCGGCCTCATTGACGCCCTTGTTTATCCGGATGAATTGAAATCGCGAATGGAAGAACAGGTTACGGAGATGGGGAACCGGGAGTTCCGCACCATCCGTTACAGCCGTTATAACCGTGTTGACCGTTCCTCCGCCGGCGTGGATGACCCGTCAACCAGTAACAAAATTGCCGTCATCCATGCAGCCGGTAATATCATGCCGGATTTGGGAGAACCCTCCTTCTTCCCCGGTTCAACCGATAATATTACGGCACGCAGTTTCGGTGATAATCTGGACAACGCACTGGAGGATGACAACGTCAAAGCGATTGTATTGCGCATCACGAGCCCGGGTGGATCCGGAGCCACCTCCGATCTTATCTGGCACAAAATCCGTGAAGCGGCAAAGGAGAAACCGGTCATTGCATCTTTAGGATCGGTAGCTGCAAGCGGTGGGTATTACATCGGAATGGCGGCTGACACCATAGTCGCATCATCACAAACCATCACCGGTTCAATCGGAGTTTTCGGGGTGGCTATGAATATGCAGGAGTTGCTCAATGATAAGCTGGGCATTCATTTTGATGAAGTAACTTCCCATGATCAGGCCCTTTGGATATCACCCGACAAACCGGTCAGCGATCGCACCCGCAGAGCTATTCAGACTTATGTGGATGATTTTTATGATGTCTTTCTGGAGCGGGTTGCGGTGAGTCGGAACATGACCGTTGAAGAAGTTCATGCTGTAGGACAGGGCCGGGTCTGGACCGGGCCCGATGCCTATGAGGCCGGCCTGGTGGATGCGATCGGTGAAATGGATACCGCGCTTGCCATCGCCGCCGGGAAAGCCGGTATCGAGGAGTACACCATTGAGATATTCCCGAAACCAAAATCCCTTATGGAACTGTTTGCCGGATCCGCCCAGACACAGATACGATACATGATGCACCCCGGACTGAAAGAACTGGAATCTCTCGACCCGATTTTGCAAATTTTGAAACATGATCCGCGTACCGCAATAGCCCGTATGCCTTTTGATTTCAAAATTCACTAACTACCTGTAATTCATTCTATATCGGTTTTATTTCTATGGACATTGGTGATTTCCGGACAGAACAACTCAGCGAAGGCATATTTGAGATCTCTTCGGGTGGATCCATCCAGAAAATCAGAGACCATCAAAAACTGGAACCAGCGCTTCCATCAGTCGAAAGAGTCGGGCTGGATCCGGTTTTGATCGATACCGGCAATACCTCCGTACTGCTCGATGCCGGCCTGGGCATGGGACTGGACAATAAAGAGCCTCACCGGGACACGTCGAACATCCTGACCAACCTGGAAATCTTCGATTACAAACCCGGGGATATCCATCATGTCATTCTGAGTCATCTTCACTATGATCATGCCGCGGGACTCAGTTATACCGATCGTCTCGGGAATATTTCCGCAACACTGCCCAACGCCAGGATTTATGTACAAAAAAGTGAATGGGAAGCGGCCATTGGCAGCCTTGCAAACCAGCCCGGCACGCGGGGTATTGGCTATGAGCCTGATGATTTATACCGGCTTGTAGCGGATGAGCGGTTTGTATTTCTGGAAAAGGAGAGGCAGGAAATTCTCAAGGGAATTACGGTGATACGTACCGGTGGACATACCCCCGGTCATCAGGTAGTGCGGATTCGCAGCGGCAAAGAGATTGCCTACTATTGCGGCGACCTTATTCCCAGTGATTATCACTTGAATCACTATGTGCTCAGCAAGGTGGATACCGATAACACCAAAGCTCGCAAAGCAAAGATGCTGCTGATGCAGCAGGCCTACCGCGACCAGGCTACGCTCCTCTTTTATCACTCGGTCTATAACAAGGCCGGCAAAGTGACACACGACAAGAACCGTAAATTTGTGCTGAAGACGAAATAGCCGTGGGTCTGAGGCCATACTGGTTGAGCCTAAAGTCTGAGGCCATACTGGTTGGATCTGAAGCCATTTTGATTGAGCCTGAGGCCTAGCCTGGTTGGACCTGAGGCCTTACTGATTCATCGACAGCAGAAAATCCTTATTGCTCTTGGTGCCTTTCATCTTGTCCAGCAGGAACTCAACTGCTTCATGAGGGGTCATAGTAGTGAGATAGCGCCGAAGCAATACCACTTTTTCGCGCTCCTCCTCCTCCACAAGAAGGTCTTCTCTCCTCGTACCACTCTTGAACACATCGATTGAGGGGAAAATCCGCCGTTCCGAAAGCCGCCGGTCAAGAACCAGTTCCATATTACCGGTACCCTTGAATTCTTCAAAAATAACATCATCCATGCGGGAACCGGTATCCACCAGCGCAGTAGCTACGATGGTCAGACTTCCACCATCCTCAATATTCCGGGCGGAGCTGAACAATTTCCGGGGTTTCTTCAAAGCTTCCGCATCCACACCACCCGACATGGTCCGGCCGGTATTGGAGCAAATGTTGTACGCACGTCCGAGTCTGGTGATGGAATCCATCAGAACCAGCACATCATGACCGCTCTCCACCATTCGTTTGGCTTTTTCAAAAACGATTTCCGCCAGCCCTATGTGGTTCTCCGGTTTCTGGTCAAATGTGGATGCTACAACTTCGGCACTTTTTACGTTGCGCTCCATCTCGGTGACCTCTTCGGGGCGCTCATCCAGAAGCAAAATGATGATTTTTGTTTCCGGGTTATTGGCCGCGACCGCATTGGCGATGTTGCGCATAATCGTGGTTTTTCCGGTTTTCGGCTGTGCAACGATCAGTCCGCGCTGGCCCTTCCCGATGGGAGCGAAAAGATCAATCAAACGCGTGGTGTATTCTGAAAAGTCATACTCAAGCACATACCGGCTGTCCGGATAGACCGGAAGTAGGTCATCAAAATCCTTTCGGGAGTCCATATCTGCCGGTATCCGGCCATTGACACCATCCACCCGCAGCAACGCGAAATACCGTTCCCCGATTTTAGGCGGACGAATGATACCGATTACGCTGTCGCCCTGTTTCAGGCAAAAACGTTTGATTTGTGACGGTGAAACATAGATATCGTCCGGACTGGCTGAGTAATGATAATTGACGGACCGCAGAAAACCGTACCCGTCCGGCAAAATTTCGAGTGTTCCTTCGTTAATGAGATGGCCGCCCAGCTTGGGTTCAATCTCCCTGAGCCGTTCTTCCAGGGTATCGGCTGTGGATTCGGGCAGCGCTTCATGTACATGTTTCTTCTTGTTATTGTCAGCTGCCTGGGCTTCCGGAGACTGATTACCATTGGAAGGCCCTTTTTGTCCACGCTTTTTTCCCGAACCTCCCCTGTGCTGGTCCTGGCCTGACGGTGGCGCTCCCTGTTTTTTTCCGGTTCCCGGATGAGGTTGACGGGATTTGGGCTGATCTGCCTGCTCTCCCTGATTCCGGCTTTGAGGCTGGCTGTCCGATGGGCCTTGACCCTGACCGGCCTGACCACCCGATGGGCCTTTACCTTGACTGACCTGACCACCCGGTTGGCCCTTACCCTGGCTGACCGTTTGTCCTTTGCCCTTTCCTATCTGACCACCCTGGCCGCGTCCCGGGGATTTTCGACCTTTTACTGTGGGTCGATTCCGTTCCTGCGGATTTTCGGTTGGTTTCTGATCAGCAAGGTTTTTGTCGTGTTGCTTATGGCCGGAACCATCCTCTTTATCACCTCTGGTAAAACTTTTTTGTGAACCATCCCGTGAGCCGGAATCGGACGGGGTGCCGGCACCGGGTATTGCAGGCTGATCGGTTTCACTTTTGGACACCTTCGAGGATGCGGATTCCCCGGAATCCTTGTATTGCACCTTTTTGTATTTACTGAGGTCCTTTTTTTTGTAAAGGGAAACTTCCGGTGCGCTTTCCTCTTTCTCTTCATCAAATGCGATAAGCTGTTGTGCCTGTTGGCTGGCTACATCCCGCAATCGATCGATCAAGATTTGTTTACGCAGCCCGGTTACCGGTTTCAGCCCGTTTTTTCTGGCTAAATCCTGCAGTTCTTTGAGTGTTTTGTCTTGTAATTGATCCAATTCTTTCAAATCTGTTCCATCTATATGGAGGGTAGTCACATATCATTCTGAGCAATCCGTTCATTGATTGGATTGCGTAATATGTTACGTT
The DNA here is from genome assembly GCA_007133875.1 of Balneolales bacterium. Lineage (GTDB taxonomy): Bacteria > Bacteroidota > Rhodothermia > Balneolales > Natronogracilivirgulaceae > SLLW01. Next base: position 6,887 of record SLLW01000066.1, read on the forward strand.
GAGGATAAGCAAATATCCGGCATTTCAGACGTTACCCGGTATTATTGTAGAGGTGTTTTGCAACTTAACGGAGAGAGGAAACAGCTATTTGGCCGTAACGATGCGAGAAATCCATCTTTTGACCACGCCGTAAAAGTAAAAACTTCCAGTGAAAATTACTACTTGTTCGGTTAAACCGTTGAAGAAATCGTGTATCTCTTCTTCTGTGGGGGGCAAGCTTCTAATATCGGTTACATATGGCGTGATTTGCGCTATATCTGCCGCCCTCTCCATGTCTTGCTTATAATAGTAGTTTTTTTTAAAAACAGAAAATGGTTCGAGCATTTTTTTTTCGGCCTTGTCTTTCATAATGCTCATTACAACAATATGCTTTATTGCAAGATAAAAAGCTTACAACTGGGCCCTTTTGTCTTTCCAAACATTTCTTATGAAGTAGCGTAGTACAACCTGGATAATTACAAATCAGTGGATCTTCATGTGAACCAGAACAATCACGCACACTACAAAAAATCGTTGTATTTAATTCCTTTTTATTGTTGTTATTA
>SLLW01000342.1 GCA_007133875.1 Balneolales bacterium
CCAGGGGTGACGGAATACAGGGGGATGACATCACCGCCAATATCCGGACTATTCGCGATGTCCCTCTTACCCTCAATGACGATGCTCCGGCTGTCCTGGAAGTGCGGGGTGAGGCATATATGGAACTTGCCGCTTTTGCTAAAATGAACAGCAACCGGGAAGCGCAAGGCGACACGGCATTTGCCAACACCAGGAATGCAACGGCCGGTACACTTAAAATGCAGAACCCCGGTATCGTTGCCCGCCGTCCGATCCGGATGTTCGCATACGACCTGCTTTTGGATGATGATGATGCGCAGCGGACACAGATGGAAAAACTGGACCTGCTTGAGCAATTCGGTTTCCGGGTTTGTGAACACCGCGTCCATTGCGCCGATATCAATGCGGTTCATGACATCATCGCCGAATGGGAACCGTTGCGCCGGGAGCTCCCATACGAAACCGATGGCGTGGTGATCAAGGTTAATGAAGAGCGGTACCGTGATATCCTGGGGCAGACTGCCAAAGCGCCTCGTTGGGCCATTGCCTACAAATTTGAAGCCGAACAGGGAATCAGCCGTATCCATGAGATCACGCTGCAGGTAGGAAGGTTGGGAACCATCACACCGGTAGCCGAACTCGAACCGGTTTCACTTGCCGGAACAACGGTCAGGCGTGCTACCCTGCACAATGAAGAGGAGATCCACCGTAAAGATATCCGGATAGGAGACCAGGTGATGGTGGAGAAAGCGGGTGAAATTATCCCCCAGGTGGTGAGTGTCGTGCTGCAGGATGATGCAAAGCGGGGCGAGCCGTTCCGGATGCCGGAAAACTGTCCGGCTTGCGGGGCCGGCCTGGTAAAATTACCTGACGAGGTGGCATGGCGATGCACCAACAATCAGTGTCCTCCGCAAGTTCGCAGCCGCCTGGAGCATTTTGCATCACGCGACGCGCTGGATATCGAAGGACTCGGCGAATCGGTTGTAGATCAGCTGGTTTCCCAAAAACTGGTCTCCACGTTCCCCGATCTCTATCACCTGACCGCTGATGATCTCATGACCCTGGATCGCATGGCCGAAAAAAGTGCCGGGAACCTTATTGCCGCTATCGGGAAAAGCAAAAAAAAGCCATTTGAGAAAGTCCTCTATGCACTGGGTATCCGTTTTGTGGGTGTTACCGTGGCTCGTGACCTGGCACGTTCCTTTCCCTCTGTGGAAATTCTGATGGAAGCCACCGAAGAAGAACTGTGCCAAATCGACTCCATCGGCCCACGGATCGCGGGATCTGTGCGCTCCTTTTTTGACGAACCGGCGAACCGGAAAATGGTCGAAGAATTAAAAAATCATGGGGTGCAATTCCATTCAACACAGGAAGCACCGGTGTCTGACACCCTCTCCGGAACTACGTTCGTGCTGACCGGCACCCTCCCCTCGCTAAAGCGCAGTGAGGCGAAAGAGTTGATTGAGCGACATGGCGGAAAGGTCACTTCGTCTGTCAGCAAAAAGACCGACTATCTTCTTGCCGGGGAAGAAGCAGGGAGCAAACGTGACAAGGCGGAGAAACTGGGAATAACTATTTTGGATGAACCCGCTTTTTTAAAGATGATAAAGTGAGCGGATTTCTTATTTTATGATTCAGAAATTTATACAGCATTCCATATTGCAGAATATTAACCACCTCCTTCCATGAAATTTGAAATCCAGACGGAAAACGATTACTCCATCATGAGCCTGAAATCTGAGCGGCTCGACAGCAAAGTGGCTCCGGAACTCAAGAGTCAATTTATCGTTCTGGCGAATACCAGCGATTCGGGGCATCTGATTCTGGATCTGGGAGCCCTGACCTTTGCAGATTCCAGCGGCCTTGGTGCGCTGCTGCTTGCACAGCGTCTTTACCGCGACCTGGACCGCAATCTGGTTCTATGCAATGTTCCGGAGCGGGTCCACAAACTACTGGTTATCTCCCAACTGGAGAGTGCCTTCACGATAGCTTCTGATGTGAATGAGGGGATTTCATTGGCAGCTGAATCCGGCATCTGAACTTATTTACATTCAGGCGCTGACCGGATCCGGTGACACAGCGGATTTTACAGCGTCCTGCTTTTGCAACTTTTAGCCTGTATATATGGGTGTATTAGAAAAACTGGGGCTTCACAGAAAGAAAAAGGCCTATGTTCCTTTTACAACGGAAAAATTAAAAAAGGACCAGGCTCCCGGTATCTTTAACAAGAACCTTGTTTTCAAGTCTCTTGTAAGTATTTTTTTTCTGGCCATCGTAATCTCACTTTATCCCAGATCACCGATTCAGGATGCGGCCTACAGCATCGGTGAACCGTGGCGCGACGATGACCTGACGGCCCCCTTTTCTTTCAGCCTGCTGAAAGACGATGCCGAAATCGAAGCGGAAATACGGGAGATCCGTGAGAACACCCCTCCCATATTTATCATCGAACCCGAAGCGCAATCACGGACCATTGCCCGGCTGGATTCGTTATTCAGTCAGATGAACCAGGTAATGGAGGCTTATATGGAGTGGCAGTACACCCGGATGCAGGACGGGCCGGAAGCCGCCGAATCTGACAGTCTCCGTTATCTCACCATCCGAAACCGCTCCGGAATCGACCTGGATGATGACGTCTGGCAGGCTTTTACCAGGCAATACCGTCAAATACAACTGGAGAATAACGAATCGACGGGATGGATGAACGGATTTGTCGGAGATCAACTGCAAGCCGACCTGGAGCTTTTTCTCGAACAGCTCTATTCAGATGGAATCATCAATGTTCCCCGGGAAAACCTGGAAACCAGGGAAATCACCATCCGGAATCAAAGGGAACGAACCGAACAGAATGTCCTGTTGGATAATGTCCGCACGAGCGGGGAATCGCGCGAATTTGTACGTACCCGGCTTTCCGATCGGTTTGAACAGGAATTCGTCCGTACAGCCATACAATTTTTGTCCCTGGTGATCGAACCTAACCTCATTTACGATGAGGAGGAGACCGAGGCGCTAATCCAGGATTATATTGACTCCATCTCCCCCACCAAAGGTGCGGTCTCATCCGGACAGGTGATCATTCGGCGGGGCGATATCATCACCCCCGAACGGCACAACATGATTCAGAGCCTGATGTACGCCCGGGCTGAACGAGCCGGTGATATCGATATCTGGAAACAGTACATCGGCGAAACATTGCTTGTCCTTGCCGTGTTTCTCATTTTCTTCTTCTACATCTATCTTTACCGCCGGAAGATATTTGACAACAACCCCATGTTGCTGCTTGTATTCCTTGCCATCGCATTGGTTTACAGCATCGGGGCTTTTGTTGCACGATTAGATGATTTCTCACCCTATGTCGTTCCATTTGCCATCGCTCCGATCCTGCTGACCATTATCTTCGATTCGCGGGTCGGGATCATGACGACCACTATGCTGGCCCTGCTTGCAGGACTTATGTTCGGCAACAGTTTTGAATTTGTCCTGGCCACCATCACGGCGTGCAGTATTGGTGTCTATTCGGTCCGGGACATCAAGGACCGCAGTCAGTTTTATCTGACCACACCGGCACTCATCTACTTTTCCTACGCTTTTGTGCTGTTTGGATTCACGCTTACGAAAGTGGGTGGATGGGGAACCTATATCGACAACATGACTTTCCTGCTTGCAAATGTTGTGGGAGTCTGGCTGACCTATCCCCTGATCCTGCTCATTGAAAAAACGTTTCGGATTACAACCGACGTAACCCTGCTTGAGCTGAGTGACACCAATCGGCCGATTCTCAAAAGGCTGATGCTTGAGGCTCCCGGCACGTTCCATCACAGCCTCCAGGTTGCCAACCTTGCCGAGGCTGCGGCCACAGGAATCGGTGGCAACTCCCTGCTCTGCCGTGTCGGAGCGCTTTATCATGATATCGGCAAACTTGAAAAACCGCAATATTTTGTAGAAAATCAGCATTCGCGTAACGAACATGACAAGCTCAAACCCCGTATGAGCGCCCTGATCATCAAAAACCATGTGGATGCCGGATACAAAATGGGAAAAGAGCTGGAGCTTCCCGATGTGTTACTGAATTTTATCCGCACCCATCACGGCACCTCCCTCATCCGCTTTTTTTATGAGAAAGCCATGAACGAATCGGGCAACGAGCAGGAGATTCAGGAAGAAGATTTCCGATATGACGGACCGATTCCGAACAGCAGAGAAACCGGTATTATGCTGCTGGCCGACAGTGTAGAAGCGGCCTCGCGCTCCATGTCGGACCACTCCTATCAGAAACTTGAAAATCTGGTTAACCGACTGGTAGAGGATCGTCTGGCAGAAGGCCAGCTCAATGACTGTGCTCTGACACTCAAGGATCTGAGCATCATCAAAGATGTATTCACGCGGATTCTGCAGGGCATGTATCACGGGCGTGTAAAATACCCTGGACAAGAAGCAAACGAAGCCGCAGACGCTGCCGCTCAGGTGGCATCCGCTGAACAGCTGAAAAAAACGGATCAGATAGAAGCCGGCGAGAAGAAAGAATCAGATAAAAAAAGCGAATCCAGTGATAAGAGAGAATCCGGCGGGAGAAGCGGATCCGTCAATCAGGATGAGTCTGAAAAATGAGTTTCTTTGAGAAAGAGCGTAATCAGTATCTCTATTTCCTGAAACTGGAAAAAGGCCTTGCCGGGAATTCGATTTCGGCTTATGAAACCGATTTGCTGCGATACCTCACATTTATCGGAAGAGATATTGGTATCAACGACCTCTCCGGAATCACCCTCGGGCACATCGAAAAGTATCTCGAAGAGCTGCTGGCCATGAACCTGTCGGTCAGTACCATTTCCCGGAACATCTCCACGATCCGCGGTTTTCACCAGTTTGCCGTCATGGAGCGGTGGAGCCCGGCTAATCCCGCCGAACTGATCGAACTTCCCCGAAAAGGGCGAAATCTTCCGGATGTGCTTGACCAGGATGAGATTGCCCGCACTCTGGAGTCACCCGACCGGAGTGACACACTCGGTAAACGGAATGCCGCTATCCTGGAACTGATGTATGCCACCGGATTGCGTGCCAGCGAAACCATCGAGCTTCAGACCGACCAGCTGGTCACCGAACTTAAACTGTTGCGGATCATCGGGAAGGGCAATAAAGAGCGGCTGGTCCCCATTGGCGGGATGGCCCTTGAAGCGTTGGACGATTACCGGAAAAACAGCCGGCCATTTCTGCTGAAACGGGGGGTCGATTCGCAAAACAGGCTTTTCCTGAGCTACCGGGGCAAGCCGTTGTCACGCATGAGTCTGTGGCATATAGTCACCGATGCCGCCAAAGAAGCCGGGATCACAAAAACGATACATCCACACACATTGCGACACTCATTCGCCACCCACCTGCTCGAAGGAGGTGCCGATCTGAGGGCGGTACAGGAAATGCTGGGGCATGTCTCCATCCTGACGACCGAAATTTACACCCACATCGACCGTTCTTTCCTTGAAGAAGTGCACAAAACGTATCACCCCAGAGCTTGATAAAACCGATCAAACTGTACGTAAATCACAAAATGGCAGATGACACAACACCCCGGAATCATGGCTAACATATCTCCGGGCAGCAATCTGAGCCGGTACCTCTCAACCGGAATCCGGAACATCTCATCCGTTATCATCCGGCACGACCCAAACAATTACAGTCACCCATGTCAGCTAATACTTCCGAAATCCCGGTTATTCAATCCATTGAATGGTTAGACGATCATGTCAGGATCATTGACCAGACCTGTCTGCCCGACCGCGAGGTTCATCTGGACCTTTTCGAAGTCGGAAAAATTTGGGAAGCCATTCGTACGCTCCGGGTCCGCGGTGCGCCGGCCATTGGCATCATCACGGCATACGGCGTTTACCTGGGACTCAAAGAGGCACCGGAGACCTCTTTTGATGAGTTTGATGAATCAAGAGAGCAGATATGCAACTATCTGGCGCTATCGCGTCCGACGGCTGTCAATCTCCAGTGGGCGCTGGACCGGGCAACCCGCTGCATCCATGAGATGAAAAACCAACCTGTTCCGGAAATTAAAACGGCATTGCTGGAACTGGCAAAAACCATCCATCGTGAGGACAAGGCGATTTGTGCTGCTATCGGTAAAAACGGGCAGGAACTTGTTCCCGATTACGCGCGGATATTAACTCACTGCAATACCGGAAGTTTGGCAACCGGCCAGTATGGGACGGCACTTTCGATAATCTACCACGCCCATCTGCAGGAAAAAAATGTACATGTATGGGTAGATGAGACCCGTCCGCTTCTCCAGGGAAGCCGGTTGACCTCCTGGGAGCTGCAAAAATCAGGTATCGATCACCATATCATCACCGATTCGATGGCCGGATGGATTATGCAGCGGCAGGGTCTTGACCTGGTTGTTGTCGGGACCGACCGGGTGGCAGCCAACGGGGATACCGCCAACAAGATCGGTACGTATTCCCTGGCCGTGCTGGCAAAGCATCATAAGATCCCGTTTTATGTCGCCGCGCCGTTATCCTCAATCGACCGGAGCCTTTCATCGGGTGCGGACATTCCAATCGAGGAGCGCTCCGCAGAAGAGCTCAGGAAAATAGGCCAATACCCGACAGCACCAGCCGATGCGCCGGTTTACAATCCGGCATTTGACATCACGCCACATGCGTTAATCACGGCTTTTATCACCGAAAAAGGGATTATCCGGCCGGATTTCACGGAAAATATCGCATTGATGATGGATGGTGAAGCTGCCGGCTGACCGAACGCATTTACGCTTCTACAGGCTCCAGGTCACAAATGGCACAGACCTCGAGAAATTTGTCGAACCCTTTTCCGGCACGGATAACCACCGGCTCTTCCGCAGACATATCAACAATGGTTGAGTGTTCTTCTGCCAGGTTTTGCTCGTTATCCACAATCAGATCCACCTGTTTTTCAAATCTGCGGAACAGCTCAAGGCGGTCGGTGGTACCATTGCCCGATATTCCGTCGTAGTCGGGATGGCGGGCAGTTGTGGCAATAAGAGGGATACCGAGTTCCTCCACCAGTTTTTCACAGATCGGATACTCGGGAACCCGAAAACCGATCGTCTGGCGACGGGAATTAAGTAATAGTTTAGGTACCTCCCTGGTTGCCGGAAGCACAAACGTATAGGGTCCGGGAATCAGGCGTTTAATTGCTTTGAACTGGTTATCACCCAGTTTTGCAAATTTGGAAATTCCGGAGAGGGAGTCGCAGAGAAGGGTCAGGAGGTGGTCATCTTTAAGTCGCCGGATTTGACGGATGCGCTCAATGCCTTTTTTGTTGCTGTAGCTGCAGGCCAGTGCGTATTGGGTGTCGGTGGGAAGCAACATGATCTCGTCGCTGTGAAGCCGGTCCGTTATATC
>SLLW01000300.1 GCA_007133875.1 Balneolales bacterium
ACTGGAGGTCAACAAAGCAATGTGAATATCTCCTACGGCAACCGGGGTGATACCGATATCCATGATGTAATGTTGTTTATTCATGTCCCGGGTGATGTAACAATAGAAGTGAATCACAATGACATTATAATACCGGATGTTGGTGATCTTGACGGCTCTGAGGACCCCTATTTCGAAGTAAATGGCGAAAATGTCCTTCCCTTATGGATATACAAATTACCGGCGCAATCTACAGCGTCCCTCCGCCTAACGATTACTCCCGTTGATCCACCTGTTGGTCATGCATGGCTTGATTTCTACCCTGAGCCCATACGAGCAGAGATCGGAGCACTGCCTTTAACCAACGAATTCGCACGAACCGGCGATTTCGAATCGGCAGATCCCTCTATGCTGTTTCAGTTTCTTAATATGGTTTTCACAGAGGCGTATAAAGACCTTGACGACCTTTCAAAGAACGTTATGGATAGTGCTGACCCCGGAATTACTCAAACTGATTCCGGCCCTTGTGAATATGAAGAAATGACACTTCCTGAACAAGCGATTCACGACAGGAGAGAGTTAGCTAATAACTTTGATGAAGTGACACCCAGCGGTAATGAGGTAACAATCGGTTTTGCAGTAGGACTCGGAGCGGCGGCAATTTGCGCTACTACACCGGTTGGTTGGGTTGGATGTGGGGTTGCAGCCACTGTTTCAGGTGCATTGGCAATTGGAACCCTTCACGGTGCCATTAGTCGTGCCGATGATTTAGCAGAAAATGAGGGTAATTGTGAGAGGAGCTATAGCGATGAACATGGACCGAACGTTTGTCCGAGCGACCCTGAACCTGATGATCCGTATTGCAGTGATGGTGCCCGTACATTCGGTCATCCTCACTTTATGACTTTCGACCGGCTGGATTATGATTTTCAGGCTGTCGGTGAATTCATCCTGACCCGTTCTACCAAAGACGATATGGAAATTCAGGTTCGCCTCGAAGAATTCGGTTTCGATAATGTAACTGTCGTTACGGCTGCGGCTATGAACGTTAATGGGGATAAGGTTGTATTCGAGGAGAATAGTGAATCTCCCGAAAACGTGACAACGCTCTTCATAAACGGAATCCAAAGAGACCTGCCCGGCGTGGCCGATGGTCCCATTTCATTGTCCAATGGTGGCACAATCACACGATCCGGAAGAACATTTATTGTGCATTGGCAAGACGGAGAAACTCGCGTGGATGTGAGGCAGAGTGCAACAGGAATGGGAATTCTTGTTGAACCTATGATCCCTCCCATATATCGAAATAACCTGGAAGGACTTCTTGGCACAGCTGATGGAAACCCGGAGACGGATTTTACCACTCAGGATGGGACGGTCCTTATCCCGCCACTTTCGTTTGATGAACTTTATAGAGATTTCGGGGATAGCTGGCGTATAACACAAGAGGAATCGCTCTTCGGCACCGACACCTTTGAAGACCTGGCCGTTCCTGCAATACACATCACAACTGAAGACCTTGACCCTGAAGCAGTTCAGGAAGCAGCAGAAATCTGCAAATCGCATGGTATCGCAGATCCTATACTCATCGATAACTGTATCTTTGATGTGGTTGTCACCGGTGAGGAGCTTTTTGCTGAAGATACGAGTGAGCTCATTACACCCGGTGCAATTGGACAGGTAGATGAATGGATGGACCATGACGACAGTAAACTTCAGATTGTTCTGGATGTGACTAATGGCGACAGACAAGAATTTTCGTTTACTGGCAGTGGTGATATTGGCGAGTTTAAACTCAGTATTGATGAAGAAAGCAATGAACTGTTACACACTGAGGCTTTTCATTCTATCACTCCCGGCACTTATGAAATTTCTCAGAAGTTGACAGATGACCCGAACTGGTCGCTTGAAAATATTTATTGTGATTCCGAAGACGATATATCTATTGATGTAGAGAGTGGCAACGTAACCATTGATATAGGTGAGGGAGACGTTATACGCTGCATGTTTACCAACCAGAAATTAACCACCTCAGGTAATGATTTCGATACGAATCCCCCTGAAAGTTATTCCCTCTCCCAAAACTATCCCAACCCGTTTAATCCGGCAACTACTATCCGGTTCGCGTTACCCGAAGCAGTTGATGTGAAATTGGTAGTTTACGATATCCTTGGAAGAAGGGTTAAAACAATCCTTGACGGACACACGGAAGCGGGTTTCCATAAGGTCGTCTTCGATGCCAGTCATCTGTCGAGTGGTGTGTACATCTATCAAATCCGCGCCGGCGATTTTGTGGAGACCTACCAAATGACACTTGTGAAATGATTAGCGGATATGACCAGGATGTAGATTCTTCCTGTGAAGGCACCGAATTGCCCGTTTCCTCATATCCGCAACAGATGGCACAGTTCCTTTTCGGGGTATATTATATAGTTTGTAGCGCCACTTGATAATAATCTATTTTATGGCAGGACCTATTCAGCTATGGCTAATAACAGTTTGCTTGCACATTAAAATTCTAATGGGACACTCGTAGCAGAAACCTCACTCTTGAGAAAAAAGTGGATAATGACATTTGGTTTGCTCTACCCATTTGGAAGCAGGGTGAAAGGAATGATCCAGGCTGTTGGTAACAATTTTGGTACCAAATATAAAAAAGGCTTGCAACCCAATGGATTACAAGCCTTGTAGTGGCGGGGGCAGGATTTGAACCTGCGACCTTCGGGTTATGAGCCCGACGAGCTACCAGCTGCTCCACCCCGCAATGTCTAGAATTATAAGGTACGACTTTATAATTACTCAGTCAAGTAACAAACGTATTGGTTCACTGCCCGAACGCAAAAAGATAAGGGGCTGTTCTTGGTCATGAATATTGATTTTGGTAGCTTGTCTCTTCTGAACAAATACTATTTTGCAACTCAATACCGAAAGCTTCATGACGTACAATCCCCGTATTACTCCCGACAAGGTACACGAAACCCTTGGAAAACACATTCTTGCTGATGGCATGGATATGGTCCTCGACCTTCATAAAAGTAAAAGCCCATACATTTATGATGCACACCATAATCGCCATTTCCTTGATTTCTTTACCTTTTTCGCCTCAAACCCCCTGGGAATGAATCACCCCAAGGTTGTTGAAAATGAAGCATTTAAAGCAAAAATCGGACATATCGCCCTGCATAACCCGTCCAATTCCGATATCTATACCCAGGAGATGGCCGAATTTGTCGACACCTTTTCGCGTGTCGGAATTCCCGAAAACATGCCCCATGCGTTCTTCGTTGCCGGCGGCGGACTGGCTATCGAAAATGCCCTGAAAGCCGCCTTTGACTGGAAAGTTCAAAAGAATTTCGGGAAAGGGTATCGCACGGAAAAGGGCCATAAAGTGCTCCATTTTGATCAGGCGTTTCACGGACGGACCGGCTATACCATGTCGATGACCAACTCCCAACCCGTCAAAATTGCTTATTTCCCAAAATTTGACTGGCCGCGTGTGACCAATCCGAAAATGGTCTTTCCAATGGATGAGAAAAACAAAACACACGTCGTCGAACAGGAGCAGCTTGCACTCGCACAGGCGGAACGCCACTTTGAAGAGAACAAAGACGATATTGCCGCTATTATTATTGAACCGATCCAGGGCGAAGGAGGTGACAACCACTTCCGCCCCGAGTTTCATAAAGCATTGCGCGAACTGGCCGATCGTCACGAAGCACTTCTGATCCACGATGAAGTCCAGACGGGTATTGGCCTCACCGGAAAATTCTGGGCACACGAACATTACGTACAGCCCGACATCCTTGCTTTCGGGAAAAAATCCCAGGTCTGCGGAATACTGGCCGGCAGGCGAATTGACGAAGTGGAAAACAATGTTTTCACGGTCTCATCCCGGCTGAACTCAACCTGGGGCGGCAACCTGGTGGATATGGTCCGCTTTGCCCGATATCTGGAGATTATTGAAGAGGACAACCTGGTTGAAAATGCGGCACAAACCGGGGCCTACCTTCAGGAGCAACTGGGACAATTAATCGGCGAGTTTGATTTCATCAACAACGCTCGCGGACGCGGACTCATGTGTGCCTTCAATTTTGTGGATGACGCGTCACGCAGCATTTTTCTCGATTCTGCTTATGAGAACGGGCTGGTCATTCTGCCAAGCGGGGAGACAACCGTCCGGTTCCGTCCGCCATTGACCCTGCAACCCGAGCATGTCGACGAAGGCATGGAGATCATCCGGAAATCACTCGTCGCCACATGGGATAAATCGCCGGATCTCCGTACACGGTTTGCGATTTCGTGACCGGGCGGCATCTGTTTCAAATCACAAACAGCCTTGAATTTAAAAAGCCCTGTTCTTTTTCTTAGGAACAGGGCTTTTCTTTTATACTGTTTGAATGCCGGTGTTACACCGCCTGTGTTCCGGATACCGCTTCCGGCAATACCCCTTCGTAAATGGCGGTCAGCTGCGCCACCGGCACATCGACAAACTCTTCGATGGTCAAACGGTCTCCGCCAACGGTTCCCAGATGATAGGCCGGTATATCAGCATCATGAAACTGTTTGGTCACCAGTTCCCGTTTATCCGGCGAAACGGTGATCAATACACCTGACTGTGCCTCACTGAAAAGCTGTTCGGTGGTACTCTGTCCCGGCAGATCCAGCCGGATATTCGCCCCCAAACCCGAGAATATCGCCTTTTCCATCAGGCTAACCGCCAATCCGCCGTCGGACAGGTCATGTGCGGATGCCACATTTCCATCCCGGATCACCTGCAGCAGTGTCTGTTGAAGCAGCAGTTCAAATTCGAGATCAAGGTCCGGGGCATCGCCCGCGGTCACATCATGAATAAAAGAGAGGTATTCGCTGCCATCAATTCCGCTGCGGGATGCGCCGATATAGAGCACTTCGTCACCCTCAGCCTGGAAAGCGGCGGGTGTGGTGTGATGGTCACAATCTTCAATCAATCCGAGCATTCCGATAACCGGTGTCGGGAAAATCGCACCTCGTGGATTTTCGTTGTAAAAGCTGACATTACCGCCGGTTACCGGGGTGTCAAACAGCCTGCAGGCATCGCCCATTCCGCCGACGGCCTCCTTGAATGTCCAGTACACTTCCGGTTTGTAGGGGTTACCGAAATTGAGGCAGTTGGTGATAGCCATCGGCTTTCCCCCGGCACAGACGATATTCCGGGCCGATTCCGCCACCGCTATCTGGCCACCCTTGCGGGGATTGAGATACACATACCGCCCGTTGCAATCGGTGGCGACTGCCAATGCTTTTTTACTCCCTTTGATACGAATGACACCCGCATCCGACGGCCCGGGCCCGGTAACCGTATTCGTACGGACCATATGGTCGTACTGCTCGTAAACCCAACGCTTGGATGCGATATTCGGTGATGCCAGCAGTTGCAGCATGGTCTCCTGCATATCCGCGACATCGATGTACGGTGAGAGGTCGGTTGTTCCGGTTTTCTCCAGATAGGCCGGTTTCTCGGATTCCCGGTAATAGACCGGTGCACCGCCGCCCAGCACCAGACTGTCGGCCGGTATATCGGCTTTCACTTCCCCGTCACGCTTGTAGGAAACACGACCGGTATCGGTCACCGTGCCGATCACCACACAATTCAGATCCCATTTATCAAAAACAGCCATCAGTTCCTTCTCGCGTCCTTTCTCTGCGACAATCAGCATCCGCTCCTGGCTCTCCGACAGCAGGATCTCATAGGCGCTCATATCCGCTTCCCGCAACGGCACCTTGTCCAGGTCGATATCCATCCCGACACCGGTTTTGGCACTCATCTCGGAGCTGGAACAGCTGATGCCGGCAGCTCCCATATCCTGGATCCCGACCACGGCACCGGTCTTCAGCGCCTCAAGCGAAGCTTCCATCAGCAGCTTTTCGGTAAACGGATCACCAACCTGCACACTCGGGCGTTTGGCTTCACTGGCTTCGCTGATCTCCTCGGATGCAAACGTCGCCCCGTGAATCCCGTCGCGACCGGTCGACGCCCCGACGATCAGAACCGGATTGCCCACACCATCGGCAATCGCCGAAGCGGTCTCGCCCTGTTTGACGATCCCGACACTCATCGCATTTACCAGCGGATTTCCTTCATAACTTTTGTCGAAATAGATTTCGCCGCCAACCGTCGGAACCCCGAACGAATTGCCGTAATCGGCGATTCCGCGCACCACACCATCCAGGAGATACCGGACACGAGGCTCGCTCATGGACCCAAATCGGAGGGAGTTCAGAGTCGCCACCGGTCGGGCTCCCATGGTGAAAATATCACGGTGGATGCCGCCAACACCCGTTGCCGCTCCCTGATAGGGCTCGACCGCGGACGGATGGTTATGGCTCTCGATCTTGAACGCACACGCCAGCCCATCTCCAATGTTGACCAGTCCGGCATTCTCTTCTCCGGCTCCGACCAGCAGGTTGGTGCCGGATGTCGGCAGGGTTTTAAGAATGGCGATGGAGTTTTTATAGGAACAGTGCTCGCTCCACATGACCGAATAGACCCCCAGTTCTGTGAAGGTGGGAGTGCGGCCAAGATACTCGCATATTTTGGCGTATTCTTCATCGATGAGCCCGTGTTCGCGGGCAAGATCCAGGGTAACTTCGGGTTCTGATGTTCTCAGATGTGACATGGCTTATGGTAAACTATCAATGATTTGGGGTAAGTACTTCAACAAGTTGTGAAAAATGGCGAAATGTGAAATCAGCGAGGTTATCGTCCGGTACCGGTCCGTTCTGATGATACCAGGCGGTCCGCCAGCCGCTTGCGGATCCACCGACAATATCAGACGGATACGAATCTCCGACATACAATAATTGTCCGGGTTCGTACCCCGCCTTTTTTGCAGAAAATTCAAAGATACGGGGATCCGGTTTGAGATACCCGGCCTGTTCGGAAATAATCAGATGTTTGGAATATCGGTGCAGGGAAAAATATTCGAATTTCTTTTGCTGGGTGTCGGTAAATCCGTTGGTCATCACCCCAACCGGATAGGATTTCGTGAGGGCCAGAAACGCTGTGCGTGCATCGGCAATCCACTCCCAGTGACGCTGATAACACTCCATATACACATCATCGATCTCACGCCAATCAGGCATTTCTACCTGCAGCTCCCGGAACGTATCTTCAATCCGGTGACGTTTAAGAGTAGACTGGTCAATCTCGCCATTCCGGTATGCGGTCCAAAGCCGGTTGTTGACACCGGCATAAACCGAGGTGAGCTGCCCGGGTTCGACAACAGCCTGGAGTTCGGGGTAGAATGTCCAGATATCCACCATTGCACGCTCCTGAGCGGTTTTGTGATCGATCAAGGTATCATCCAGATCAAAATAGATAAATGCGACGCCGGAGAAATC
>SLLW01000347.1 GCA_007133875.1 Balneolales bacterium
AACGGCACCCGCGTGTGACTGTGACAAGATTTGGTATTAAATCAGAATAGATATCACCTGCAAAACGGAAAAACCATGACCGATTATCGCTCCATAAATCTGACCAGGGAGGCCTTTCTTCATCCGGTGAATCTCGGCTACATGTTGACAGTCTGCTTCGTCGCACTTGCCAGCTCCGGGACACCGTGGATGCCTACGCTGATTCTAACCATCGGCCTTGGCGTGGAGTTGATATATCTTGGATCCGTACCCGCGCAGCCCTGGTTTCGAAGGCACCTGATGGTTCGCTTTGAAGCACGAAACCAGGAGATGGATGATGAAAAAAGCCAGTTTGACCGGCTTGGCAGGGGGTATCAGAAGCGGTTTTTGGCAATCAAACGGATTCATGATAAAATTGAGGAGAACTACCGTCGCATGCCGGGGTCGGTTCGCCTTCTGACACAACCACTTACATCCAGGATGGAAACATTGATGACGGAGTATCTGAATCTGCTGCTGCTTCAGGAGCGCCTTCAGGAATATCTTGAATATGCTTCCATGGAGACGATAATTATTGAGATACGTACGCTGCAAAAAGAGATGTCGGCAGTTTCGTCCGAACGTTTGATGGAGGTCAAAAAACAGCGGCTGCAGATACTGGAAAAACGACTCGACCGTCATCGTGTCGTGAAAGAGAAAGCGGAGGTGTGCCGGTCGCAGCAGGAGACGATCGAGGATGCGGTCCGGTATGTATATGAGAAATCGATTACCCTTTCCCATCCGGAAGAACTTGGCGGCCATCTTGACCGGCTGATATCGGAACTTGAAGAGACATCCGCCATTATTCGTGAAATGGAGGACTACACGGCCGGAATATCGGAGTATGACCAAATTCCAAATGTCTGAGAAATCGACATAAAGTGCAGTAAATGATTGACGGGGACGCTCCTCTGATGTATTATAGGCGGGTACGTTGGTATTCACGGATTACATGCAACCAATGCAGAAACCCGTATTGCGAATATTCCGCGAATGCAGAAATGATATGGGGAAACCTGAAAATTGAGGAATTCATCTCATGAATCATCAGCCGGAAACGTTGCTGCTACATACGGAAGACCGTAT
Source organism: Balneolales bacterium (assembly GCA_007133875.1). GTDB lineage: Bacteria > Bacteroidota > Rhodothermia > Balneolales > Natronogracilivirgulaceae > SLLW01. Next base: position 1,105 of record SLLW01000347.1, read on the forward strand.
TACTACGGTGACAATTAACCGTCCCGATAAGCGAAATGCGTTAAATAACCAGGTTCTTGAAGAGCTTCAAGAGGTTTTTATTAGTTTCCTGGAAAATGATGAAATCAGGGGTGTGATTCTCACCGGCTCCGGAACACAGGCGTTCGCAGCCGGAGCTGATATTCCGGAACTTGCAAAACTCAAGGAGAAAAGCGGTCGTCGTGCTTCTGAAAAGGGACAATCGGTTTTATCGATCATCGAAGCAACCGGCAAACCGGTTATTGCAGCTGTTGAGGGATATGCACTGGGAGGCGGGTGTGAACTGGCGATGGCCTGCCATTTGCGGGTGGTCTCTGAGAAGGCGTGGTTCGGGCAGCCGGAAGTTGGGCTCGGACTTATCCCGGGATATGGTGGAACGCAGCGGCTCACCCGGCTGGTTGGAAAGGGGAGGGCTCTGGAAATGATTCTCGACGGAACACCAATTGATGCCCGTAAAGCATATGAATACGGTTTGGTGAACCGAGTGGTTGCGGAAGGACAAACGGTGGCGGTGGCACAAGAATGGCTCAGGCGGATAATTACACGCGGTCCGAAGGCCTTGAAAAAGGCCATTCAGGCTGTACACGCCGCCTACCCCAATCGTGCTCAGGGTTTTCACGATGAATCCCAGTTGTTTGGAAGTTTGTGCGGAACAGATGATTTTATAGAAGGAACCAGGGCATTTATTGAAAAACGAAAACCCGAATTTCAAAATAAATAAAGTCGTATCTTTGTGCATTGCTGCTATCAAACAGTTAAACTAACTTTGGATACACCTTCACTTACGCAGGAACTGGAAACAACACAGGATCAGGACCCCCCACCTGAACCGGAGGCCGCTTTATGAATGAGTGGTTACTGATTGCCATTACCATTCTTCTGAGCGCTTTTTTTGCCGGTTCGGAAATTGGGTATGTTTCTGCAAACCGCCTGAAACTTGAAATAAGGGCTCGAAAAAAGACGCTCCGTGGCCGGGTTATGTCTTATTTCCTGAAGGATCCGGAAGCGTTTCTCTCTACTACGCTGATAGGGAATAACGTCGTTAATGTGGTTTATGCCACGCTTATGGCCCTGTTTCTCGTGCAGCCGGTATCTTCAGCCTATTTCGAACTGTTTGAGGCCTGGCCGTCCGATTTTGTCGTTCTGCTGATTCAGACGTTGATCGCCTCGCTGGTGATCATGATTTTTGGTGAAGTGGTTCCGAAAGTTGTTTTTCGACTCAACTCGGAGGCACTGATCTTTAATCTCGCGATCATTCACCGGGTTTTGAACGTAGTATTTCTCCCGTTTATTTATTTGGCAAACGGGGTGGCCGGCCGGCTCATCAAATTGCTGATCTCACAGTCCGAGCATTCCGAACAGGTGTACCGGCGGCAGGATATTGAAATGCTGCTGCGTGAGCTGGGGGACAGCGAAGAGTCTGATATCGATCGGGACGATTCGGAAATTCTTACCAATGTGCTTCAGCTTTCGAATAAGAGGGTACGCGAGTCCATGATTCCACGAACCGATATCGTGGCGGTGGAAAAGAATGCAGACCTTCAGGAAGTTCTTCAGAAATTTGTCTCTTCCGGATTTTCGAAGATTCCGGTTTATGATGAAAGTATCGATAATGTGATTGGCGTTGTTTTTGCCTATGACCTGTTCAAGCAGCCGAAACAGCTGAATGAAATCATCCGGCCGGTCAAACACATTCCCTCCAGCCAGAAATCCAAAGATCTGCTTTCAGAATTCCAGAGACTCAATATATCGCTGGCAATCGTCATTGACGAGTATGGCGGAACCGCCGGCCTTATTACCACCGAGGACCTTCTGGAAGAGGTGGTCGGGGATATTCAGGATGAGTATGATATGGAAGACACCGTTATCAAAAAGATTTCTCACAATACCTATATTTTGAGTGGCGATGTCCCATTGCATGAGTTGTCGGAAAAATATCCGTCGGTTAGCTGGCCGGCCCGAAACCACAACTATGAGACCGTGGCCGGGTATATCATCAATGAAATCGGCCGCATTCCGAAAGTGAACGAAGAGATTGTGATCGGTGACCACAAGTTCATCATCAGCAAAGCAAAGCAGTCGCGAATCGAGACGGTGAAACTGGTGCAACTTTAGTCCGGAACTCACTGCCCGCGATTTACAGCCACTTTTCTGTCCGCCCATTCGATATCAAACCCCTTACCTTGTGTAAACCGGTCGGATGAACGCACCCAGATCCCATCCTGTAAAATCCGGGTATATCCTTTTTTTAGCGGCGCATTGGGGTCCATCCCTGCCAGCAGGTGATGAGACTCGTTCCAGGTCGCTCTTTTTTGCATGACGAGCTGTTTTGTGACATTGACCAGGGCATCACCTTTTCTCCGGTTCTCTTCACGATATCGTTGGAGACGGTTCTCCAGGCTTCGTCCAAGTTGTTCCCTGCGCCAGGTCAGCATCTCCTGTTGCCGTGCAATGCGCTGCTTTACACTATGCAGGGCGTAGTTGTCCAGAAATCGTGATACCGCATCTTTGTGCTTGTTCAGCAGATCCAAAATGCGCTTCTCGAGGATGGCCTGGACTTCATCGATTTTCATGCGGAGATCGTTGATGTCCGGTACGGCCATGACGATCGCCTGGGTTGGTGTTGCTGCCCGGGCATCGGCTACATAATCGGATATACTGAAATCCGTTTCGTGGCCCACCGCGCTGATCACCGGTATCCGGCATTCCGCGATGGCACGTGCTACAGACTCCTCATTGAATGCCCAGAGATCTTCCATCGAGCCGCCGCCGCGGCCCACGATCAACAAATCAACATCTTCCGACCCGGAAAAATGCCTTATACCGGCAGTAATTTCCGGAGCCGCCTGTCCTCCCTGCACGGAAGCGTGGTAAAGCCGGATTTCACACATCGGATACCTCTTTTCAAGGGTATTGCGCATATCCTGGAATGCGGCACCCGTAGCGGAGGTTACGATGCCGATTATGTCGGGAAACCGGGGCAGTTCCCGTTTTCGGGCGGAATCGAACAGCCCTTCGGCCTCCAGTTTTTTCTTTAATTGTTCAAATGCCTGTTGCAGGGCTCCAAGCCCGGCCGGATGCACCGACTGTACGATCATCTGATAGCGCCCATGCGGCGGGTACACCTGTATCGGCCCGCTGACGACCACCTCGTCACCATGCTTTGGTACTTCGTCTGTATTCAGTAATTCTCTCCGGGAACGCCACATCACACAGGATAGTTGTGCGCCGGAATCCTTGAGTGTGAAATAAAGATGGCCGTTCCGGCTGGTTTGTGGCTGACTCACTTCTCCGCGAACCTGCACCCAGCTGAAATGCTCCTCCATCAGAAATTTTATGTCGTCGGTCAGAGCGGTGACCGTCAACACATGTGCCGTTTCATCGGAAGGTATTGACATGATCTCTGAATTGCGTTTTGTCGGATGTGTATTTTCAGTCGAATGGCTTATATTTGACCATCAAACTCTAATATTAAACAGTTGGAATGAGCAATACAAAAGATCTGCTGATTAAAAATGTAATCCCGGTCGATACCCGGAAAAACGGGACCGATACCGTTGATATCCGTATAACGGATGGTGTGATAAGGGAAATTGGTGCTGGTTTACAGCCACAGAATTCTGTCTATGACGCAAAAGGGGCCTATGTGTCGCCCGGTTGGATGGATATGCATGTTCATCTTCGGGAACCGGGATATGAGCACAAGGAGACGATTGCAACCGGGTGCGATGCTGCTGCTGCCGGGGGATTTACGGCCGTAGCGTGTATGCCCAACACGGATCCCCCTATCCATACCGGCGATGTGGTCTCTTATATCCGGGAAAAAGCGTCCGGACTGCCGGTAGATGTCCATCCGATCGGGACAGTTTCCAAGGAGCGGGCCGGTAAATCACTGGCAGAGATGGCCGACATGAAGGAAGCCGGTGCGGTTGCATTTAGTGATGATGGTGATCCGGTGCAGGACAGCCGCCTGATGCGCATCGCACTTGAGTATTCGGCAATGCTGGGAATGCCGGTTATCAATCACGAAGAAGATCTTCCGCTGTCGCGACCCGGCCATATGCATGAAGGACGTGTTTCTACCCGGCTTGGTCTGGCCGGGACGCCGTCGATCGCCGAGGAGGTTATGATCGCACGGGATATCCTGCTTGCGGAATTGACCGGCGGTCATGTCCATGTGGCTCATATCAGCACCCGGAAAGGAGTGGAGCTGGTCAGGGAGGCAAAGAAAAAGGGGATTCGGGTCACCACCGAAGTTTGTCCACACCATTTTGATCTTACCGACGAAGAGATTGAACGGCATCAGTTTGATACCAACTGGAAAATGCATCCGCCCCTTCGTACTGCTGACGATGTCACCGCGATGATCGAAGGCCTGGCGGACGGCACCATAGATGTGATCTGCACCGACCATGCCCCCCATTCGGTCGATGAGAAGGATGTGGAATTTATTTATGCACCGAATGGAATTATCGGACTGGAAACAGCCTGGAGTATCGTTTGTAAACGACTTCTGAAACCTGGCAAACTGTCACTGCAACAAGTGTTTGAAAAACTGGTTACAAATCCGAGGAGAATACTGAACCTTTCTGTTCCGGAACTGGAAGTCGGTGAACAGGCGAACCTGACGATTTTTTCGGCCGAAGAGGAGTGGGTATGCAGTAAGGATCAAATACGATCCCGCTCAACCAACACCCCTTACCTGAATGAAACCCTCACAGGACGTGCTTTGGCCATTTACAACAACGGGCAGTTTGTAGAAACTACCCGTTGAGTACTGTTGCATGGCTGCTTTCTGGTAATTCCCCAAAAAATGTGTCTGAGGTAGAATAAAAAAAATCTCCTTGCGTAGGTTTGGCAAGTGTCCAAACCTACCAAAACCAAACACAAGGAGACAATTGCATATTACAAAAGTACATCGCAGCCGGCTATATCTCCATATACCCGGGCACATGCGGCTCCAGGATTACACGGGAGATCTCTAATTTACTTCGTTGATGACGGACGAGAAATCAATCGTTTTGGAATGTCCGTTTTTCCCGTTGGAATTACCATTGGTCCGGGTTTTATACTCATCTTCAAAGAAGAACTTCTCCTCACCGAAAGCGGGCTCGAGATCATCCAGCCAGACAGCGTTTTTGTTGAATTTTGCAAAGAACGGGCGTCCGGCCCAATCGGGGTTACGACCCTGCAGGAACTGGAGGGTGAATACTTTTTCCCCGCCTATTTCACTGACGCCAAGGACATGCACTTTGCCGGGACCAGCCGACATGCTTGGTCCGCGTACCGTACGGGCAATTCCACTTACCTGCTTGAATGCTCCGCGGAAGATACGCCAGGCCTCATCAAGAGAGATGTCAAAATGGTGTCTTGCTCCGGTGTCCCGCACGACAAACATGTAGTAGGGGATCATACCCTGTTTGACTTGTTCCCGCCACATTTCGGCCCAGCAGTCTGAACTGTCATTGATATGACGCAGGAGCGGAGACTGTGTACGGATCTGCGCACCGGTGGAGCGTACGCGGCGTACGGCTTCTTTGTGTATGTCGGTTTGCAGTTCGACAGGATGTGAGTAATGGCCCATTAGTGCCAGATGGATGCCGGAGTTGGAAACTTTTTGGAAAAGGGATAACATTTCATCGGAATCCTTGTCGGTTACAAACTTATAGGGCCAGTAAGCGAGGCCTTTGGTACCGATTCTGATATTACGAAGATTGGGCAGATCGGCCTCAAGTAGTGGTTCAATGTAGGATGCTAGAATTCTCGGTTTCATGATCATCGGATCTCCACCAGTAAACAGCACGTCAGTGACTTCCGGGTGCTCCTTAAGATAATCCACCAAAACTTCCGCTTCTTTCATCGCGAATTTAAGTTCGTCAATACCGACAAATTGCGGCCACCGAAAGCAGAATGTACAGTAAGCATGGCAAGTCTGTCCCTGGCTCGGGAAGAAAAGCACGGTTTCCTGATATTTGTGCTGCATTCCTTCGAGTTTCTCACAGCCAAGTTCCGGTGTGTTTTCGTCTTGTTGTCCGGCCGGATGTGGATTAAGCTGCATCCGGATTTCATTGGCTGTTCGATTGATTTCCTCTTTTGAGGCACCACTTTTCAACACATCAGCCATTTTGTTGAAATGGTGCGGTTTGAGCATCGTTTTTTGAGGGAAGGTGAGATGAAACATCGGATCATCCGGAACATTGTCCCAGTTAATCAGCT